>ANAW01000281.1:0-15044 GCA_000340945.1 Nocardiopsis synnemataformans DSM 44143
GGGCCGATTTCGGTGTCCTAGTAATCGAGGCCATGTCTCCTCCCCGCCACAACCTGCCCCTGTCCGCCGGCGAGTTCATCAGCTTCGTCGGACGCGAGCGCGACATCGTCGACCTGGGCCGCCTCCTGGGCACCGCCCGGATGGTCACGCTGACCGGTACCGGCGGTATCGGCAAGACGCGCCTGGCCCTGCACCTGGCCGAGCGCGTCATGCGCCGGTTCCCCGACGGCGTGCGCTTCGTCGACCTGAGCGAGGCCTCCACCCACGACCAGGCGCTGCGCGCGGTCGCGGGCAGCCTCCAGGCGGTGCAGGACGACTCGCGCACGATGACGGACGCCGTCATCACCTCGCTGCGCACCCGCAACCTGCTGCTGCTCCTGGACACCTGCGAGCACGCCGTGGGGCCGATGGCGCAGCTGTGCCAGGCCGTGCTGCGCGACTGCCCCCGGGTGCGCATCCTGGTGACCAGCCGCCAGCCCCTGCACGTGCCCGAGGAGAACATCTGGCGGGTGCCGCCGCTGTCCCTGCCGGCGCGGCCCACCCCCACCGACCCCTACGCCGCCGACCCCGCGCCCATCCCCCGGCGCGACACCCAGCGCTACGAGTCGGTGCGCCTGTTCGTCACCCGCGCGCACGCCGCGCGCGCCGGGTTCGAGATGACCAGGGAGAACTCCGGTTACATCGCGGAGATCTGCCGGATGCTGGACGGCATGCCGCTGGCGATCGAGCTGGCCGCCGCCCGGGTGCGGGTGCTGTCCGTGCAGCAGATCCTGCGCCGCCTGGACGACCGCTTCCAGTTGCTGACCAGCGACGGCTCGGAGGACCTGCCGCCGCGCCAGCGGACGCTGCGCGCGGTCCTGGAGTGGAGCCACGACCTGCTCACCGAGCCGGAGCGGCTCCTGCTGCACCGGCTGTCGGTGTTCTCCACCTGGTACCTGGAGGCCGCGGAGGACGTCTGCTCGGGCGAGGGGGTCGACCCCGCCGACATCCTGCCGCTGCACTTCTCCCTGCTGGACAAGTCGCTCGTGGTGATGGACGCCGAGGTCGACGGCACCACCCACTACCGGCTGACCGAGACGGTGCGCGCCTACGCCGCCGAGCACCTGGCCGACAGCGGCGGCGAGGGCGACCGGTGGGAGCGCTACCTGCGCTTCTGCGTCGCCCGGCTGGAGGAGTGGGCCAAGAGCTGCTGCGCGCCGCTGCCGTGGGGCGAGCGCCTGGGGCACCTGCGGCTGCTCGACCACCACCGGGAGAACCACGCCCGCGTGGTGGACTGGGCGCTGTCGCGGGGGCGCGTGGACGAGGCACTGCGGGTGTGCGTGGCGCTGCGCCCCTACTGGATCGTGCGCGGCCTGGCCGCCGAGGGCAGCCGCCTCCTGGAGCGGGCGCTGTCCACCGACTCCGACGCGCAGTCCCCGCACCTGCGGGCGCGCGCCCTGGCCCTGCACGCCGAGCTGCGGCTGGACCTGGACGCGGCGCCGCGCGTGTCCACCCTGGCCCTGTGCGCCCTGGAGGCGGCGCGGGCCTGCCGCGAGGCGGGGGCCGCCGCCTCCGCGCTGGCCACCCTGGCGGCGCTGTGCCTGCGCACCGGAACGCTGGACGAGGGGCAGCAGCACGCCGAGCGCGCCGGGGCGTGGGCCTCCCAGGTCAGCGACCCCATCACCGAGGCGGCCACGCTGGACGTGCTGGCCCAGCTGTCCCGCCGCCGCGGTGAGACCGAACGGGCCACGGCCCTCCTGGAGCACAGCGTCGCGGTGGCCGACAACCTGGGCGACCGGTGGAGCGCGGCCCGCGCCCTGCACGGGCTGGGCTCGATCGCCGCCGAGCGCGGCGACTTCGCGCGGGCGCGGGAGCTGTTCTCCGACGCCCTGTCCGTCTTCGGCGAGCTGGAGGCCGCCCCGGCCACCGCGCACTGCGCCCGCGAGCTGGGCCGCCTGTACCTGGCCGAGGGCGAGTCCCTGCTCGCCCGGGAGCCCCTGGCGACGTGCCTGCGGGTGAGCTTCACCTCCGGCCGCAGGCTCGCGGTGGCCCGGGCCCTGGAGGCGCTGGCGGAGCTGGCCCTGGCCGAGGAGGAGGCCGAGCGGGCCGCCGCCCTGGTGGGGGTGGCCGCCGACCTGAGGGCGACGCTGGACCGCCCCTCGGCCGAGACGCTGCGGCTGCGGTCGGCGGCGGAGCGGCGCGTGGGCGCGACGCGCACCGCCGAGGCGTGGAACGCGTGGCGCCCCCTGCCCCTGGAGCAGGTGCTCGACCGCGCGCTGGCCTTCCCCCGGCCGCAGTCCTCGGGGCCCTCGGGCCCGGATTCGCTGACCCCCCGGGAGAGGGAGGTGGCCGAGCTGGCCGAACAGGGCCTGTCCAACCGCGAGATCGCCGAACGGCTGACGATCAGCCACGCGACGGCGGCCCGCCACATCGCGAACATCTTCAGAAAACTCTCGATTTCCTCGAGGACGCAGTTGACCGGCTGGGCCGTCTCGGGTGACGGTGGCTGACACGGTCCCGGTCGACGGGACGCACTTGCACAGTGCGCGTGCACCCGCTAAGACAGGAACTCCGGGTACCAGAGCCCACACCGACGACGTCCGCCCCTGCCGACCTTCCCCCCGACCCTGGTGAGAACCTCCCCCGACAGCCCCTACATGTGAAGGCCATGGCACCTTTGACCGCGCCCGCGCGGCACAACCTCCCCCGTCCGGGCACCGGATTCGTGGGCCGTGAGCGGGACCTGAGCGACCTGCTCCGTCTGCTCGGCTCCAGCCGCTCCGTCACGCTGTGCGGAACCGACGGCCTGGGAAAGACGCGTCTGGCGATACGCGTGGCCGAGCAGTCCACCGCGTGGTTCCCCGACGGCGTGTGGATGGTCGGCATGGCGGACGCGCGCACGACCCTGGAGGTCTACGCGCGGGTGGCCGCCGCCGTGGGC
Source organism: Nocardiopsis synnemataformans DSM 44143 (assembly GCA_000340945.1). Lineage (GTDB taxonomy): Bacteria > Actinomycetota > Actinomycetes > Streptosporangiales > Streptosporangiaceae > Nocardiopsis > Nocardiopsis synnemataformans. The sequence goes on from ANAW01000281.1 coordinate 2,921, forward strand.
GTGGTGGAGGAGCCGGGGCAGCCGCTGTCGGTCACGGTGACCGAGGCGCTGTGCGAACGCCACCTGCTGCTGGTTCTGGACGCGTGCGAGCACGTCGCCGAGCAGGTGGCGGAGGTCGGCGAAGCCCTGCTGGCGTCCTGCCCGTCCGTGTCGATCCTGCTCACCAGCGAGGACCCCGTCCGCCTGTCGGGCGGCACCGTGTGGCGGGTGACGCCGATGGCGCTGCCGCTGCCCGCGCGCAAGGGGCCCCAGCCCGACCCCGCCGGGGCGGAGGCGGTGCGGCTGTTCATGGACCGCGCCCGCGCCCGCGACCCGCGCTTCTCGCTCTCGCGCGAGGAGATGGAGACCGTGACGGAGCTGTGCGACCTGGCGGGCGGCATCCCGCTGGGGATCGAGGCGCTGGGCGCGAGCGCGCCCGGGGTGGGGCCCGCCGTGCTGGCCGAGGGGCTGCGCGCGCACCTGTCCTCCCCCGAGGTCCAGCCGGGTCCGGGGCAGGCGGTCCCGCGCAGCGAGATGCTGCCGGTGGTGCTGGACTTCGTGTACGGCGCACTGCCCGAGACCGAGCAGGTGCTGTTGCGCCGCCTGTCGGTGTTCCGGGGCTGGAACCTGGAGCTGGCCGAGCAGGTGTGCGCCGACGAGGCGCTGCCCGAGGCGGCCATCCTCGACCTCGTGACGTCCCTGTTGAATCGTTCCCTGATCACGGTGACCGGCGAGTTCGAGGGCCGGGTGCGCTACCGGCTGCCGGAGGCCGTGCAGCGGTTCGCGCACTCCCGGCTGGTCCGGGCGGGTGAGGCGGAGCTGTTCCAGGAGAGGCTCCTGGACCGGATGCTGCGCCTGGCCGAGGACCTGGGCCGGAAGCTGGAGTCGAGCCGGGTCATGCCCTGGAGCGAGCGCGACTCGGGGCGCCAGCGCGTGATCGCCGAGTACGACACGCTGCGCTCCCTGCTGCGCTGGGCGCTGGAGCACGGCGCCGCCGAGCCGGGCCTGCGGCTGTGCGTCAGCCTGACGGCGCACTGGGTGAGCCACCAGAGCTACTCCGAGGGAGCGCACTGGATGGACCGCCTGCTGGAGCTGGAGGACGCGGCGAAGGCGCCCTCGCGCGCGCGGGCGCTGGTGGGCCGGGCCCAGCTGGCGCGGGTGCGGCGCGACCACGGGCTGGCGGTCTCCCTGGGTGAGGAGGGCCTGCGGCTGTGCCGCGAGGCCGGGGACGACGTGTTCGTCCGCGTCGCGCTCAACCTGCTCGCCCTGGTCGAGGTGCGCGAGCGCGTGTCGGACCAGGCCGCGGTGCGGGTGGAGGAGGCGCTGCGGCTGTGCCGCGAGTCGGGCGACCTGTGGGGCGAGGCGATCGCCCTGGGCACCCGGGCGGCCCTGGTCGCCCAGCAGGGCGACCACCCCACGGCCGACCACCACTACAACGCGGCGCTGACGCTGCTGCGCGGGATCGACCACCGGTGGGGCGTGGGCGTCACCCTCATGGGCCAGGCGTGCGCGGCGGAGGCCAGCGGCGACCTGGTGACGGCGGACCGCTGCTACCGGGAGGCGCTGGACACCCAGCGGCTGATCGGGGCGGCGGCCGAGGAGGCGCGCTGCCTGGCCGGGATCGGCCGGGTCGCGCACGCGCAGGGGTCCACGGGCCAGGCCTACGACTACCTGAGCGAGGGGCTGCTGCTGAGCCACTCGACGGGCCAGCGCGCGGACGCGGCGCGCGCCCTGACCGCGATCGCCCGGGTGGCGTTCGGGGCGGGGCCGCGCGAGCCCGCCTGCCGCCTGGCGGGCGCGGCGATGAGCGTGCGCGAACGGCTGGAGCTGTCCACGCACGAGGCGCCGTGGCCGTTCACCGACGTGGAGAAGGTCCGTCGGCGCCGCCGCCAGCTGGTGGGCTGGTGGGAGCAGGGCCGGACCCTGGCCCTGGGGAGCGCGGTCCGCGAGGGCGAGCGGCTGGCGGAGGAGGCGCGGCGCCCGCCGTCGCGCCGCGCCTCCCAGCCGCCCAGCCGTCCCGCGCGCGGGCGCCGGGAGCGGGGAGGGCCCGCCCCGGCCCCGGAGTCGGTGACCCCCGAGGAGCGGCTGACCCGGCGTGAGCTGGAGGTGGCCCTCCTGGTGAGCCGGGGCAGGAGCAACCCGGAGATCGCCCGGGAACTGTTCATCACCCCGTCGACGGCGGCGCGGCACGTGGCCAACATCAACCGCAAGATGGGCTTCCACTCGCGTACGCAGATCACGTCGTGGGTACGCCACCACCGGACCTCGGACTAGGCTGCCCGATCTGCCCTGTTACGCCCGGCTCGCCACCGGGAGAACCCGCTTCCGCGCCGAATCTACATATGCAGGTGCATAGCAATATGCATGTGCATCTGGCTGTGAACGCGCTAGGCTTCAAGCCATGGGACACCATGCTCGTGGCACTGCGGTGGCACGGTCGCGGAGGTCCCGGAAACGGCCGTCGAACACCGGTGTGACACCGGTTTCCGGCGGGCGTCAGCCCCGGGGAGGTCTCCGGGGCCGGTGGGAGGCCGCGTCGGCGCGGGGTGCGTCCTGGGGAGGGACACCGCATCCGCCGACCGGTGCGTCGCCGCCGGGTTCGCCACGTGGAGGGGGCGTGACGAGCCCGGACGGCGGTACCACCGCCGGATGGGCGAACTGGGGGTACGTATGGGGGTAGGGCTGTCTTCAGGAACCGGACGACCGGGGCGCCACCTGCCGCGCCGGGACGACCCGATCGGATCACTGACCGGGGGCCTGTGCGAACGGCTCCGGCTGCGGCCCGCGCGGGGCGGATCGATCCGCGGTGTCGGGCACCGCGTGGACGCCCTGTCGTTCGCCGCCAAGGTGGAGCAGGCCGCGGCGGGGCTCAGCCGTCGGGGCATGTGCTTCGGTGACGTGGTGGGGGTGCTCGCGCCGGTCTCGCCGGACCGGTTCCTGGCCACCTACACGGTGATGGCCGTGGGCGGGCGGGCGCTGCCCCTGTCGACCGCGTCCGATCTGGACACGCAGTGCGCCGTGCTCACCGAGACCGACACCCGCCTGCTGCTGGTCAGCGCGGACATGGCGCAGACGGCGCTGGAGCTGGCGGAGCGCTCGCGGGTGCGGCAGGTGATCGCGTTCGGGCAGGCGCTGGGGACCACGCCCTTCGAGGAGCTGCTGCAGCCCAGCCCGGACGGCAACGGGTACAGCCCGGCGCGCGGCCTGTTCGACAACGGCATCCTGGGCTACGAGGACACCAGCGGGGGGCTCCTGACCACGCTGCACCCGCACAACGACCTCATGGGGCGCTTCTCGGAGCTGCGGGACCTGCTGGAGCTGACCGCCGACGACGTGGTGGCGGTGGACGAGCGCGGCGACGAGGCCACACGGGTGACCCTGGTGGCGCTGGCGCTGTGGACCGGGGCCTGCGTGCTGACGGGAACGGACTGCCCGCCGCCGGAGGGGCGCCAGGTGACGGTGCGCTGCACGCCCGAGCCGGAGCGGGTCGCCTACCCCCCGGCCCGCGGGACGTACTGACCGGGGGCGCGTTCGGGGGACACGGGCTCGTTGGTGCGGCGGGGGCCATCGGGAAGGCCGTGAATCCCGGTGTCAGCTGAGGCTGATGGTGCGGGCGGAGGTCTGTGGACCCCGGCGGTCACCGCCTCAGTCGTCGACCGCCAGCTCCGCCTCCGGCCGCTCCCCCTCGGCCCCGGCGGTCTCCCCCACCTGGTCGTCGATCTCGAACCAGGCCACGTGCGTGGCGTCGCTCCAGTACTCGCCGCTGCGGGTGGCGCAGCTGTCCACGATGAGCTTGCCGCGGCCGAAGTCGTCGCCGTCCTCCCGCGTGTGCTCGCTCTCGCCGTCACGCGCCCCCTGGTCGGCGATCGCGACGCGCAGGCGCCCGTCGTCGGAGCGGATGAACAGCGTCATGACGCCGCCGCTCTGCCCGGAGCGCGAGTGGAGCAGGGCGTTGGTGGCCAGCTCGCTGACGGCCAGCTCGGCGTCGTCCAGGGAGCCCTCGGAGTGGTCCATGCGGGTGAGGAACTCGCGCACGCGGGAGCGGATGGACCGCACCGCGGTCAGGTTCCCGGCGCAGCTCCACACCGTGTGGTCGGTGACCCCCCCGGTGAGGTCCCCCGTCTCGATGGTCGGCGCGGTCGGAGCCGTGCCCTCCGACACCTCCGCGGGCACGTATTCCCGGAGTTGCCTCGCCTCAGCCATCCGGTCACTCCAATCACCCGCGACGGACGCGCGGGTTGCGCCGCCTGCACTCACCTTAGACAAGGGTGTGCTGGCTCCAGAACAGCACACCCGTGTTCTCCCTGTCGGGGATTGGCCACAAAACCCTGTCACGTGTCATCCCCGATATGGACAAAGGAAACAGTCCGGACTCCAGGGACACCCATGTGAGGTGTAACACGTTGGCAATACGCGACGTGACGGGGCCGTTCGGCTGACAGCACGGATTACAGGAACGATAATCGTTACCATCTCCGGGCCTCGGTCGGCCCGTCCCACGGCGGACGGGCCTCCGCCGCGCGCCCGGCACCCACTCCCGTTCCGAAGGGCTCACATGAAGATCGCGTTCGCGGGCAAGGGCGGCAGCGGCAAGACCACTCTCTCCGCGCTGTTCACCCGCTACCTGGCCGCCCAGCACGTGCCCGTCGTGGCCGTCGACGCCGACATCAACCAGAACCTGGGCGCCGCCCTGGGGGCGTCCGAGGAGGACCTGGCCGCCCTTCCGGCGATGGGCGCGCACCTGGACGAGATCAAGGAGCTGCTGCGCGGGGACAACCCGCGCATCGCCTCCGCGCAGGCGATGATCAAGACCACGCCGCCGGGCCGGGGTTCGCGCCTGCTGACGGTGACCGGGGACAACCCGCTGCACGCCCGCTTCGGCGCGTCCGTCCGGGGCGCCACGCTCATGGTCACCGGCCCGTTCGCCGAGTCGGACCTGGGCGTGTCCTGCTACCACTCCAAGGTGGGCGCGGCCGAGATGTACCTCAACCACCTGGTGGACGGGCCCGGGGAGTACGTGGTCGTGGACATGACCGCGGGCGCCGACTCCTTCGCCTCGGGGATGTTCACCCGCTTCGACATGACCTTCCTGGTCGCCGAGCCCACCGTGCGCGGCGTGGGCGTGTACCGGCAGTACGCCGAGTACGCCCGCGACCACGAGGTCGCCATCCGGGTGATCGGCAACAAGGTGCAGGACGAGGCGGACGTGGAGTTCCTGCGCGAGCACGTGGGCGACGCCCTGGCGGGGTGGATGACGCACTCGGGGTTCGTGCGCTCGATGGAGAAGGGCCGCCACCCGGCGCTGGCGGACCTGGAGGAGGACAACGTCAAGACCCTGGCCCTGATGCGGGACATGGCGGACGCCGCGCCCAAGGACTGGGAGCGCTTCACCCGGCAGTCGGCCGAGTTCCACCTGCGCAACGCGCGGGCCTGGGGCAACGAGGCCAAGGGCGCGGACCTGGCAGCCCAGCTGGACCCCGGCTTCCTCATGGGCCCGGCGGCGCTCACCGGCTGAGCACCGGGCGGCGCGGGTCACGGGGCCGGGTCGGCCACGCGCCCGCGCACGCGCGGCGAGGTCAGGGTCAGCAGCACGCCCAGGCCCAGGAGGGAGGTGGTGAACAGGACGGCGCCCATCGGCACGGCGGTGCTCTCGTCCAGCCCCACCAGCGGCGCCACCGCCGCGCCGAGCAGCGGGGGCAGCGCGCCCAGCACGGCGCTGGCGCTGCCCGCCCGCCGCTCCTGGCCGCGCATGGCCAGGGCGAAGGAACTGGTGAGGATCATCCCCATGCACGTCATGTAGACGAAGATCGGCGCCACGAGGGCCACCAGCGGGCCGTCCCACAGCGTCGCCGCGAACAGCACCCCGGTCGCCGCCACCGCGGCGGAGACCGCGCACACCAGGAGGGCGCGTTCGCCGAACCGGGCGCTGAAGCGGCCCACCGCCCAGCTCCCGGCGATGATGGCCGCGCCGTTGATCCCGAACAGCACGCCGAAGACCTGCGGCGACACCCCGTACAGGTCCTGGTAGACGAACGGCGTCCCGGCGACGTAGGCGAAGCTGCCGCCGTGCACGAGGCCGACCACCAGGGCGTAGCCGAGGAAGGCGCGGTCCCGCAGCAGCGCCCCCACCGTCCGCAGGGTGCCGCCCACCGTGCCGGGGATGCGCCGCTCCGCCGGCAGGGTCTCCTCCAGCCGCAGCGCCACGACCACGGCGATCACCGCGCCCAGCAGCGCCAGGGCCAGGAAGACGGCCTCCCAGCCCGCGAAGGACGGCCACAGGATGGCGCCGCCCGCGATCGGCGCCATCAGCGGCGCGACCGCGTTGATCACCATCAGCAGGGCGAAGAACCTGGTCAGCTCGGTGCCGTCGAACACGTCGCGCACGACCGCGCGCGAGAGCACGACCCCGGCCGAGGCGGTGAACCCCTGGAGGAAGCGGGCCAGCACCAGCACGGCGATGTTCGGGGCCAGGGCGCACAGCAGCGACGCCAGGACGAACAGGACCAGGGAGGTGACGAGCGGGCCGCGGCGCCCCCGGGCGTCGCTGATCGGGCCGACCACCACCTGGCCCACGGCGAGGCCGACCAGGCAGGTGGTCAGGCTGAGCTGCACGTGGGAGGCGCTGGCCCCCAGGTCCGCGGCGATGTCGGGGAAGGCCGGCAGGTACATGTCGATGTTGAGCGGGCCCAGGACGGCGAGCAGGCCGAGGAGGAGGGCCAGGCCCAGGCGTGCCCGGCCGGTCGGGTTGTGCTGCATGGCGCTCTCTCGTGGGTGGCAGAGGGCGCGGAGCGCCACGGACCTGGGACCAGGCTAACCGGCCGCGGCTCCCCCGGCGGCGGCGCGGGGTCGGATCTGACGCGAGTCCGTCAGAACGCCGTCGGCGGTACGGGACGCGGTGCAGGGCTCGGGGCCGGACGCGGCGCCGGGCACGGTGCGCTCAGAACAGCACCGACATGACCTCGCCGACCTGGCGGAAGCCGACCCGCTGGTAGGCGGCGCGGGCCGGGGTGTTGAAGTCGTTGACGTAGAGGGTGACGCGGGGCGCGACCTCGGCGAGCGCGTACTCGACCACGGCGGCCATCCCCGCCGTGGAGTGGCCCTGTCCGCGCAGGTCCGGGTGCACCCACACGCCCTGGACCTGGCAGGCGTGCCGGGTGACCGCGCCGATCTCGGCCTTGAACACCACGCGCCCGTCCTCGATGCGGGCGAAGGCCCGGCCGGTGCGCACCAGTTCGGCCACCCGGGCCCGGTAGAGCGCGCCGCCGTCGCCGGAGTCCGGCGGGACGCCGACCTCCTCGGTGAACATGGCCACGCAGGCGGGCACGATGGTGTTGAGCTCGGACAGCTGGACCCGGCGCACCAGGGGGTCGGCGGGCACCGAGGGCGGGCCGCTGATCTCCAGGACGGGCTGGCTGGCGCGGATGACGCGGGCGGGCCCCCACGCCGGGGTGACCTGCTGCCAGAAGTCGCTGACCGCGTCGACGGGCCCGACGATCGAGGAGCAGCGGCGGCCCCTCCAGCGGGCGTGGTCGGCGAAGCTGCGGATCGCGGCCGGTCCGGCGTTGACGGGGACGAGGTTGGCCCCCGAGTAGCACAGGGCGGTCAGGCGTCCCCTCTCCACGTGCCCCCACACCTCGGCGCCGCTGACGCCGCCGGAGAGGCCGGTGGCCATCAGGCGGGAGGTGACGAAGACGTTGCCCACGGGGTCGGCGTCCAGGAGCGCGCGAACGGCCTCCCGGTCGCGTTCTCCGAGGATCCGTACCGGCGAGGTCCGCAGCATCGCATCTCCCCCATCTTCCCAGTGCCCTCGTGCGGGCGCCGGGGGACGACCAACCAAGCCTTTTCGCGCCGGTTCCAGCCTATTCGACCGGTTACTCCGCCGCCCCGGACTCCACGATCGCGCCCACGTGGTGTCCGGGTACCGGCGCGGGGCGCTCCACCATGGTCCCAGGTGCGTTCTGGGCGGTACGCGGCTGGGGTTCGGGGCGTCCCTCACAGGTGGCGTCGGGTCCTTCGCCCTCGGCGCGCGCGGGCAGCTCCCCGTCCCGCAGGTAGGCGGTGACGATCTCGTCCACGCAGTCGTTGCCGGTGAGGGAGACGCCGTGGGTGTGGCCGCCCTCCTCGGTCACCAGGACCGACCCGGGCAGGCGCTCGCGCAGGGCGAAGGCGCCCTCGACGGGGGTGGCGCCGTCCTCGGTGGCGTGCACGAGGAGCACGTCGCCCTCGTAGGCGGGGTGCTGGCCGGGACCGTCGCCGACCTGGAACCAGTCGTGGGACCCGGCGCTCCAGGTCGCGCACGGAGCGTTGTACCAGGTGTTGTGCCAGCCCATGAAGGGCGCCTCGGCGTGGGACTCCTCGGCGTCGGCACTCCAGGTGGACCAGTCCCGGGGCCAGTGGGAGTCGGTGCACTGGACGGCGAGGTAGCCGCCGTAACCGCGGTCGGAGCCCGCGTCCTCGCCGTAGGCCTCGTACAGGGCGAGCAGCGGGGCGCTGTCGGACCCGGTGATCCGGGCGGAGAGCGCACCGGCGACCGAGGGCCAGTAGGCGCTGCTGTAGGCGACCACGATGGCGGTGCTCTCCAGCTCGGTGGGGCCGACGGTGCCCTCGGCGGGCTTGTCCGCCAGTTCCGAGCGCAGCGCGTAGTAGGCCTCGGCGACCTGTTCGCCGGTGGTGCCGAGCCCGTAGACGTCGTCGTGGCGGGCGGTCCAGGCGAAGAAGTCGTTCGCGGCGCGGTCCAGTGCGCGGTTCTGGACGAGGTTGCTCTCGTACCAGGGCTTGTCCGGGTCGACCACGCTGTCCAGGACCAGGGAGCGGACGCGGTCGGGGTAGAGCGCGGAGTAGACGGTGCCCAGGTAGCTGCCGTAGGAATAGCCGAGGTAGTCGATCCGCTCCTGGCCCAGGGCCGCCCGGATGGCGTCCATGTCGTGTGCGGTGTCCACGGTGCGGGTGTGTTCGAGCAGGGGGCCGGTGTTGTCCGCGCAGGCCCGCGCGTAGGCCCGGGCGTCGGCGCGCAGCGCCTCCTCGGCGGCCGCGTCGGCGGGCACCGTGTCGGGGCGCACGGGAGTGAAGTGGTCGGGGTCGCAGGTGATGGAGGGGGTGGAGGCGCCCACGCCGCGCGGATCGAAGGAGACGACGTCGTAGGTCTCGCGGAGCTCCGCGGGCATGCGCCAGTGGGTGTAGGAGGCCCACTGGCGCCCGGCGCTGCCGGGGCCTCCGGGGTTGACCAGCAGGGTGTGGCGGGCCTCGCCGCTGGCGGGCACCCGCGAGAGCGCGAGTTCGACGGTGTCGTCCCGGCCGCCGAGCCGCTCGCCGTCGGCGGTGCGGGCGAGGGGGACGGTGAGGGTGGCGCACTCCAGGTTCTCGTCCGCGACGGGCTGGATGTCCTCGCAGGGGGCCCAGTCGAGTCCCCCCTGGTCGATGCGGGTGGTCTGACCGGCCTGCGCGGGGACCACCGCGACCAGGGAGGCCAGGACCGCCACGGCCGAGACGCCGGCCCAGGTTCGTGATCGCACTCGTCCACTCCCTCACACGGTTCGTTACTCTATGAATTGTTATCACTTCGGAGAGTGATGAGCGGATGCGACACGAGCCCCAGGGGGACGCACCCCGGTAACATGTGCCCTGCCTCAATCAGACATGGACAGACGGGGACGAAGCGCAATGCGGCTGGATCGTGTCGATGAGCGGATCATCGCGATACTCGGCGCGGACGCGCGGATGAGCTTCGCCGAGATCGGCCAGCGGGTCGGGCTGAGCCCCTCGGCGGTCAAGCGCCGCGTGGACCGGCTGGTGGAGTCCGGCGCGGTGCGCGGGTTCACCGTGGTGGTGGAGCCCCAGGCCGTGGGGTGGACCACCGAGGCCTTCATCGAGCTGTACTGCCGGGCCCGCACGTCGCCGGGCGAGATCCGGACGGGGCTCGCGGGCTACGCCGAGATCACCTCCGCGTGCACCGTCACCGGTGAGGCGGACGCCGTCGTGCAGGTCCGCGCCCGCGACACCCACCACCTGGAGGAGGTCATCGAGCGGCTGGGCGCAGAGCCGTTCGTGGTGCGGACCAAGAGCACGCTCGTGCTGTCGCGCCTGGTGGACCAGCCCATCCTCGCCGGGACGGCCGACCTGCCCTGAGGCGCCTCCCCGCGGCGGGAGCGCGGGGAGACGCCCGGGGGAAGGTACCGCCTCAGTCCTCGGGGAGGGCGACCGGCGCGAGGTCCTCGAACAGGTCGCCGGGACCCGGGTTGGACGGGTCGGTCCCACCGCCGAAGTGGTGGACCACGCCCCACACGGCGTTGAGCGCGGTCTGCACGGCGCCCTCGGCCCAGCCCGCCGTCCAGGACACGTCGTCCCCGGCCAGGAACAGGCCGCGGTGGCGCTCCTCCAGGTCGTCCTGGCGGAAGTGCGTGAACAGGCGGCGCTGGTAGCGGTAGTGGCCCGGCAGGTTGGCCTTGAACGCGCCCATGAAGTAGGGCTCGTCCTCCCACGACACCGTCACCGGGTCACCGGTGATGTGCGAGCGGATGTCCACGCCCGGGTAGATCTTGGACAGCGACGAGAGCATGACCTCCAGGCGCTCGTTGGCCGACAGCGGCAGCCACTTGAGCGAGTCGTCGCACCAGGTGTAGGACATGCAGATCGCCGCCGGGCCGTCCGGGTCGGACCCCTCCAGCAGGTAGGTGCCCCGCGTCATGCGGTCGGTGAGCGTCATGCTCATGGCGTCGCGGCCGGTCTCGGGGTCCCGGTCCCGCCAGAACGCGCGGTCCACCGGCACGAACAGCTTCGAGGACTCCATGTAGTGGGTGCGCTCGATCGCCGTCCAGTGGTCGATGGGCAGCAGGTCCTCGTCGCAGTCGATCTTGGACAGCATCATCCAGCTCTGCGCGGTGAACACGGCCGCCGCGTAGGTCCGGGTGGAGCCCGAGGCGTCGGTGACCGTGATGTTGCCCGCCGGGGAGCCCTTGGCCGCGGTGCGGCGCAGGGCGGTGACGGCCGGACGCGGGCCGCCCTCGTGCAGCGAGGCCAGGGTGGTGCCCTGCGCCCAGTGCACGAGCTTGTCCGGGGCGTCCTCCCACAGGCGCAGCGGGAGCTGCTCCACGCCGCCCACGATGCCCATGTGGTCGTCGTCGGCGCCGGTGTAGGTGACGCGCAGGATCTCCAGGATGGAGTTGGGGAAGTCGGTGTCCCAGCCGCCGGTCCCGAAGCCCACCTGGCCGAAGATCTCGCGGTGGCGGAAGGAGGCGAAGGCCGGGGAGTCGCACAGGAAGCCGTAGAAGGTCTGGTTGTCGAGCCGGGCGACCAGCTCGTTCCAGATCTCCTTCTGGGTGGCCGTGTCGCGCTCGCGGATGGCCTTCTGCATGCGGGTGTGCTGGACGCTGTCCAGGGCCGCGTCCCAGGCGCGGGCCACCTCGCGGTAGACCTCGGGCAGGTCGTCGAGGGAGGTGGCGTAGTGGGACTCGCCCTTGAGGTCGACCACGGTGCTGGGGGTGGCCGGGGAGAGCGGGTTGGGGAACGGCGCCGTCTCCAGACCGGTCCGGTCCACGTAGTGCCAGAAGGCGGTGGAGGAGGGCGGGAAGCGCATGGCGCCCATCTCGGCGACCACGTCGTCGGGGCAGCCCGCGAGCTTCTCGGTGCGCAGCCGCCCGCCGATGCGGTCGGCCTCGTACACGACCGGCTTGAGGCCCATCTTCATCAGCTCGTAGGCGGTGACGATCCCCGACAGCCCGCCGCCGATGACGGCGACCTCGGTGCCGTGGCGCTCCGCCGGGACCTGCCCGAGTCCGGCGGGGTGCTCCAGGTAGGCGTCGTAGGCGAACGGGAAGTCCGGCCCGCACATGTTCAGCGGCGTGCTCCGCTCGGGTGCGGCACCGGCGGCCGTGGGCACGGCAGACGTCATTCTCCAACCCCTCCTTCGTGGGTGTGGTCCGGCGGGGACGCCGGTCGGTGTCCGTGCGCGGTGGCACGGGTCGTGGTGGGCGGGTTGACGGCTCGGGTGGGTCCGGGGGCGCGGGCGGGTCCGCCTCGGCGCGGGCGTGCGGGGGCCGGGCGGCGCGGTGCCGCCCGCCTCAGGCGGCGGTCACGCGGTGAGCGTCCGGTACAGGTCCGGACGGCGGTCGTCCAGGTAGGACTGCTCGCGGCGGGGGCGGGGGGGGGG
>ANAW01000282.1:0-18010 GCA_000340945.1 Nocardiopsis synnemataformans DSM 44143
GTCCGGTACAGGTCCGGACGGCGGTCGTCCAGGTAGGACTGCTCGCGGCGGGCGCGGGCGAGAGCGTCCGGGTCGACGTCGCCGACCAGGAACTCCTCGCCGGGACCGGCCCGCAGCGTCTCGGATCCGTCGGGCGCGATCAGGGCGCTCAGTCCCGCGTAGCGCAGGTCGCCCTCGGCGTCGCAGCGGTTCACGTACGCCAGGTGGATCTGGTTCTCCAGGGCGCGCACGGGCACGATCCGCTCGGGCACCTCGGTGAAGGGCAGCATGAGCGCGGTGGGGACGACGAGGAGTTCGGTACCGGCGAGGGCGTGGGCGCGCACGGCCTCGGGGAACTCGACGTCGTAGCAGACCAGCAGACCGACGCGGATCCCGTCGAGGTCGGCCTGGACCACCGGCTCCCTGCCCGGGGAGAACGCCCCGCGGTCCAGGCCGCCGAACAGGTGGGTCTTGCGGTAGGTCCGGCGGGCGCCGTTGGAGTCCACGAGCTGGACGGCGTTGTACACGGTGCCGTCGGCGCGCTCGGGGAAGCCGTGGACGATGGCGACGCCGGTGTCGGCGGCGATGGCGGCGACCGCCTGGCTGAGGGGGCCGTCGAAGGGTTCGGCGAGCCGGGCCAGGGCGTCGGGGCCCAGGTTGTAGCCGGTCAGGGACATCTCGGGTCCCACGAGCAGGCGGGCCCCGGCGTCGGCGGCGGCTCTGGCGCGGTCGGCCAGCCGGTCGAGGGCGGCGGCGGGGTCCGCGCCGGGTCCGGTGCCCTGGTCGAGGGCCACGCGCAGGGGTCCGCGTGTCACTGCCTCACCTCGCTCTTCTCCGTCGTCTCGGGGCCGCGTCCACTCTAGGTGGGCGAAGGCGCCGAAACAGTGCGCCCAACCCGGGGATTCCCGCGTCTTTCCAGCCAAATGCCGCTGTTTCTTGCGTCCGGGGGTGGATTCGCGCAGCATGCCGTGCGCCGGGGCCTCCCCGGAGAACACGTGCGGGGGCCGGGGGGATTCCCCCGGCCCCCGCACGCGCGGTTCCCGCCCGGCCCGGCTAGGAGCGGACCCCGGTGACCTCGGGGTCGTTCTCCAGGGCGGAGCGGCGCATGCCGTAGGCGAAGTAGACCGCCACGCCGACGGCGAGCCAGACCAGGAAGGCCGCCCACACGCTCGCCGACATGCTGAACATGAGGTAGGCGCAGGCCAGCACACCCAGGACCGGCGTGACCGGCGCCCCGGGCACGCGGAAGGCGCGCGGCAGGTCCGGCCTCCTGCGGCGCAGCACCAGGACGGCCACGTTGACCAGGGCGAAGGCGAAGAGCGTGCCGATGGCGGTGGCGTCGGCGAGCGGCCCGAGCGGGACCAGGGCGGCGAGCACCGCGATGAGCACGGAGGTGATGAGGGTGTTCGTGCGCGGGGTGCCCTTGGCGTCGAGGGTGGAGAAGGCCTTGGGGATGAGCCCGTCGCGCGACATCGCGTAGAGGATGCGCGTCTGGCTGTAGAGCACGACCAGGACCACGCTGGCCAGGGCCAGGACCGCACCGGCGGCGAAGATGACCGCCCACACGGGGGTGCCGGTGACCGCGGTCAGGATGCCCGCGAGGGAGGTCTCGCCGTCGACGAAGCCGGTCCAGTCGAGCGCGCCGACCGCCGCGAAGGCGACCAGGCAGTACAGCGCCGTCACCAGGACCATCGCGAACATGATGGCCCGGGGCAGGTCGCGCTGCGGGTTCTTGGCCTCCTCGCTGGCGGTGGAGACCGAGTCGAAGCCGATGTAGGAGAAGAACAGGGTGGCGCCCGCGGCGCTGACACCGGCCATGCCCATCGGCATGAACGGGGCGAAGTTGCCGTCCTGGACGGCGGTGATCGCGATGACCACGAACATCACCAGGATGGCGATCTTGACGGCGACCATGACGGCGTTGACGCGGCTGCTCTCGCGGACCCCGGCGAGCAGGGCGAACATGGACAGCAGGACCACGACGGCGGCGGGCAGGTTGATCACGCCGCCCTCCATCGGACCGGCGAGCACCGCGCCCGGCAGGGACAGGCCGGTGGTGAGCTGGAGGAGTTCGTTGATGTACTCGCCCCAGCCGACGCCGACCGCGGCGACCGACACCCCGTAGGTGAGCATGAGGCACCAGCCGCACACCCAGGCCATGAACTCGCCGATGGTGGCGTAGCTGTAGGAGTAGGCGGAGCCGGAGGCGGGGATCATCCCGGCCATCTCGGCGTAGGCCAGCGCGGAGAACAGCGCGGTGATCCCGGCGAGCACGAACGAGACGATGACGGCCGGTCCGGCGACGGGGACGGCCTCGCCCAGCACGACGAAGATGCCGGTGCCCAGGGTGGCGCCGATGCCGATCATGGACAGCTGCCAGAAGCCCATGTGCCGCTGGAGGCCGCTGCCCTCGGAGTCCTCGGTCTCGGCGACGAGCCTCTCGATCGGCTTGCGCCTGGTGAGGCGCTGCCTCAGCGCGGGCGCACCGCCCGGGCCTGCGGCCCCGCGGGCGCCCGCCGGGCTCTTCTGGTCCACCACGTGTTTACTCCTCGTTCATGTACGTGGGCACACCGCTCCCCCCGAGGGAGGTACGGAGGGGGGTGGGGCCCGACCGCCGCGCGTCCGGGCGGCCCGAAGCCCTCAGCAACGGTAGCCGCGTTATCTACGTAACATGACCCACATTCGTTGCGTCTGTCCGGTCCAGGCGGCGGGATCGTGCGTGTCCGCGCAAGGAAACGCACGCTCCTGTGAGAGATGCCACATAAAATCACCCTGGGTGACCGTCGCCACTTCGGACAGCGAACAGGCTGGTCAGGGACGTACGGCGGAGCCCCGGGCATGACGAAGGGCCGGAACCGTCCGTGTGCGGACGCGTTCCGGCCCTCGCGCGGGCCCTCCCGGCGGACCCGAGCCTCGCCGGTCTCCCGACAGGCCTCCTCCGGTCAGGAGGCGCCGCCGTCCGGCGTCCGGGGACGCCCGGGCCGGGCCGCCTCCGACAGGGCGGCCTCCAGCGCACGCCAGTCGGTCCTGTTCGCCATCCACCGCCGCACCGGGGCGGGGGTGCGGGTCCCGTCCGCGGTCACGTGCACGAGTTGGCCCTCCTCGACCGCGAAGCGCTGCTTGCTGGTCGCCGTGACACCGTCGGCGAGCGGACCGCTCCGGCCGGGGCCGGACAGGATCGTCCGGCCGCCCGCCACGCCCTGTTCGAGCCGGAAGTAGGTCCTGCGCAGGTACACGACGCCGACGACCAGGAGGACGGGACCCAGCAGGAGGCTGGCGTTGAAGGCGCCCAGGGCCAGCGTCCACAGGCCGAGCACGGTGTTGAGCCCTCCGAACAGCACTGCGGCGAGACCGATGAGGGGGGTGAAGCGTACTTCGACCGCGAAGGAGGGCACGAGGGCTCCCGGGGGTGAGGGCGGACCGGCTGTCCCCGTGATCATGCCCCTGTCCGGGCACCGGCACAACAGCGGACGGCCGCGCCGGTCCCGGGAGGGGCGGCGCGGCCGTCGGGGGCTGCGGGGCGGGTCAGCCGGCCACGGAGACCGTGGGCGCGCCCGACTCGGCGCCGGACTCGCCCATCTCCTCGGCGATGCGCATGGCCTCCTCGATGAGGGTCTCCACGATCTGGGACTCGGGCACGGTCTTGATGACCTCGCCCTTGACGAAGATCTGGCCCTTGCCGTTGCCGGAGGCCACGCCCAGGTCGGCGTCGCGGGCCTCGCCGGGGCCGTTGACGACACAGCCCATGACGGCCACGCGCAGCGGCACCTCCATGCCCTCCAGACCTGCGGTGACCTCCTCGGCGAGCGTGTACACGTCCACCTGGGCCCGGCCGCAGCTGGGGCAGGAGACGATCTCCAGGCCGCGCTCGCGCAGCCCGAGCGACTCCAGGATCTGGTTGCCGACCTTGACCTCCTCCGCGGGGGGCGCGGACAGGGACACGCGGATGGTGTCGCCGATGCCCTCCGAGAGCAGCGCGCCGAAGGCCACGGCGGACTTGATGGTGCCCTGGAAGGCGGGCCCGGCCTCGGTCACGCCCAGGTGCAGCGGGTAGTCGCAGGCCGCGGAGAGCTGCCGGTAGGCGTTGACCATGACCACGGGGTCGTTGTGCTTGACCGAGATCTTGATGTCGCGGAAGCCGTGCTCCTCGAACAGCGAGCACTCCCACAGCGCCGACTCCACCAGCGCCTCCGGGGTGGCCCTGCCGTACTTCTCGAGCAGGCGCTTGTCCAGCGAACCGGCGTTGACGCCGATGCGGATCGGCGTCCCGGCCTCACCGGCCGCCTTGGCGATCTCGGCGACCTTGTCGTCGAACTTCTTGATGTTGCCCGGGTTGACGCGCACGGCCGCGCATCCGGCGTCGATCGCCTGGAACACGTACTTGGGCTGGAAGTGGATGTCGGCGATCACCGGGATCTGCGACTTCTTGGCGATGATCGCCAGGGCGTCGGCGTCGTCGTTGGTGGGCACGGCCACGCGGACGATCTGGCAGCCCGCGGCGGTCAGCTCCGCGATCTGCTGGAGGGTCGCGTTGATGTCGGAGGTACGGGTGGTCGTCATCGACTGCACGGACACCGGGGCGTCCCCACCGACGGGGACGTTCCCGACCATGATCTGCCGCGTCTTGCGCCGGGTCGCGAGCGGGCGCGGCGGTGCGGCGGGAATACCGAGATCGACGGTCACGCTTGATTCACCTCGTCTGCCGCCGGAGAGGGGGCGGCACTTGATTCGTCCGTTTCGGGAATGGGTGTCCGGCGCAGCGCGCGGGTCCGCGTCCGGGGATCACCGTCTTCGGCGGCCTTGGCTGCGCCGTCGTTCCCGGATCGCGCCCCCAGGTTACCCGTACCCGGGGGCCTGCCCGGCACGGAACGCGGACCAGGCGTACCAGGGTGAACGCCCGGCGGCGCGGGGGTGTCCGCCGCCGGTCGCGCGGTCACCGGAGCGGTGGCGGGGAGCGGTCCCGGTACACGGCCTCGGCTCGCCGGACCGGCCGGAGGGGCCCTCGCCCCGGCGGCCGGGAGGCCGCCGGGGCGGGGGTCAGCCGAAGAGTCTGACCGGGTTGAACAGATCGGCGACGAGCAGGACCACGCTGAACACCAGGAAGCAGGCCACGACCACGTAGGCCACCGGTGTCAGCATCGCCACGTCCACCGGCGCCGGTTCGGGCCGTCGGAACGCTCTGGCCCAGCCGCGCTTGATCCACTCCCAGATGGCGCCGGCCATGTGCCCGCCGTCCAGCGGCAGGATGGGCACCAGGTTGAAGGCGAACAGGAAGAGGTTCACCCCGGCCAGGATCTGGATCATGATCGCGGCGGTGTCGGCCACGGGGAGCCCCTGGGCCATGATCTCGCCGCCGATGCGGGAGATGCCGACGATGCCCACCGGGGAGTCCTGCGTGCGCTGCTCGCCCAGGAAGGCGGCGGCGAACACGTCGGGCACCTTGCTGGGCAGGGCGATGAGCGCCTCGCCGACGCCGACCATCATGCCGCCCATCTCGGCGGCGGACTCGGCGAAGGTGAGCGGGGCGCGCTCGGTGGCGAAGACGATGCCGAGGAAGCCCACGACCTCGGTCTCGTAGACGCGGTAGCCCTGCTCGTCGTAGACCGGCTCGCCCTCGGCGTCGGTCTCGTAGACGAACTCGCCCTCGGCGTCGCGGGCCGGGAGCTCGTTCTCGACGATGTCGACGTCCAGCGGCAGGCGGNCACGATCTCGGTGCTGCCCATGGCTTCGCGGATCTGCCGGTTGGCGGTGCTCCAGTCCGGGGTGGACTCGCCGCCGACGGAGACGATGACGTCGCCGGGGAGCATCCCGGCCTCGGCGGCGGGCGTGGGCGGGGCGTCCTCGCAGTCGGTGACGGAGCTGCCCACGGGGACCACGCACTCGGTGACCGTGGCGATCTGGGTGGTGCTCTGCGGCACCCCGATGCCCATGAACAGCACGGCGAGCAGGATCGCGGCCAGGATGACGTTCATGCCCGGCCCGGCGAACATCACGATGAGGCGCTTCCAGGGCGCCCGCTGGTAGAACTGCCGGTCCTGGTCCTCGGGGGAGAGCTCGACGTAGGACGCCTCACGGGCGTCCTCGGCCATGGCCCGCCAGCGCGAGAGCTTGCGGGGACTGCCGTCGGCGGTCTGGCGCGAGGGCGGGAGCATGCCGACCATGCGCACGAACCCGCCCAGCGGCACCGCCTTGATGCCGTACTCGGTCTCGCCCCTGCGGACGGACCACAGGGTCTTGCCGAAGCCCACCATGAACTCGGTGCACTTGATCCCGAACATCTTGGCCGTGGACATGTGGCCCAGCTCGTGCCAGGCGATCGAGAACAGCAGGCCGAAGACGAACAGGACGATCCCGACCACGGTCATCAGGGCGACCATGCATCTCTCCTCAGGGCGGTGTCAGGCCTGGCGCGCGAGCAGCTCGCGCGCACGCGTGCGGGCCCAGGTGTCAGCGGCGTACACGTCGTCCAGGCTCAGGTGTCCTCTGTGGGAGGACGCTCCCCCGGTACGTTCTGTTCGCTGGTGCTCCGAGACTACCTGGGAGACGGTGTCCATGATGGCCGGGAACGCGAGGTTTCCCCGGAGGAAGGCGTCGACCGCCTCCTCGTTGGCCGCGTTGTAGACCGCGGGCGCGGTCCCGCCCGCGGCGCCGACCTCGCACGCCAGGCGGACCGCGGGGAAGGCCTCGTGGTCCAGGGGCTCGAAGGTCCAGGTGTGGGCGCGGGTCCAGTCCATGCCGGGCGCGGCGTCGGGCACGCGGTCGGGCGCGCCGAGCCCGTAGGCGATGGGGATCATCATGCTGGGCGGGCTGGCCTTGGCGATCGTGGAGCCGTCCACGTACTCGACCATGGAGTGGACGACCGACTGCGGGTGGACGACCACGTCGATCCGGTCGAAGGGCACGTCGAACAGCAGGTTGGCCTCGATGACCTCCAGCCCCTTGTTGACCAGGGTGGCGGAGTTGACGGTGATGACCGGGCCCATGCTCCACGTGGGGTGGTTGAGGGCGTCGGCGGGGGTGACGGAGGCCAGTTCGTCGCGACCCCGGCCGCGGAAGGGGCCACCGCTGGCGGTGACGACCAGGCGGCGCACCTCGTCGCGGCGGGCGTGGACGTGGCCCTGCGCGGGGCTGGCGAGTTCGCCCTCGGGCAGGTGGGGGAAGCACTGGGCGATGGCGAAGTGCTCGGAGTCGACCGGGATGATCTGCCCCGGCCGGGCGAGCCCGCGCACGAGCGGTCCGCCGATGATGAGGGACTCCTTGTTGGCCAGGGCGAGGGTGCGCCCGGCGCGCAGCGCGGCGAGGGTGGACTCCAGGCCCAGGGCGCCGGTGATGCCGTTGAGGACCACGTCGCACTCGCTCCCGGCCAGCTCCGCGACCCCCTCGGGCCCGGCCAGGACGGTGGCGCGGCTGCCGTGCCCGGCGAGGGCGCGCGCGAGCTCGGCCGCGCGGTCGGGGTCGGCGACGGCGACCAGCGGGACGTCGAGCTCGGCCGCCTGCTTGGCGAGCAGGTCCACGCGCCCGCCGCCCGCGGCCAGGCCCACCACGCGGAAGCGTCGGGGGTTGCGCTGGACGATGTCGATGGCCTGGGTCCCGATCGAACCGGTGGAACCGAGGATCACTGCTGTTCGCTGTTCTTCTCGCACGCCCCCATTGTTCCGCAATCCGCCGGGGGGGAGTGCGGGGGCTGTGGACGAAGGCCGACCATCGAAGGCGGCGGCCCGCCGGAGGGAGGGCGCGGACCGGTGGTCCGCTCCGGGGGCGCTGCGGGGCACGGGTCGGCGTTCGCCCCCGGGAGGTGACGTGGAGCTTGTGGCGGGCCCCGGCGAGGCGCCTGCGGGGCTGGCGGCGGCGAGCCCCGCAATCGCGCGTCACCGGGTCTTTACAACCGGTGGCGGGTGACCTAACTTAACCGGTGAGTAAGTTACTCCTCGGTTAAGGCAACACGACAAGACCACCCCCGTGAGGCGGCCTCCGGGCGCCTCCGCCGGAACCCCCGGGTTTCCCGGCCTCCCCCGATGGCGAGACGGCGCGACGACCCATCGGCCACCCCCACCCCGCCAGTCCCCCTGAGGTTCCCCCGCCATGCGCCCTGCCAGCACCCCCTCCCTCCCCGCGCCCTTTGAGGGCGGACCGCCTCCGAGCGGCTCCGGACTCCGCGCCGCCGCGCGCCTCCTCCCCCGCCTGCTGTCCCTCGCGCTGGCGGCCGTGCTCGCCGCCGCCGTCCTCTCCCCCGCCCCGGCCTCGGCCGCGGTCGGCGCCAGCATCGGCTACGAGACCATCGTCAGCCACGACGGCACCGAGCTGAGGGCCAAGGTCATCACCCCCACCGGGGTCGAGGGCCCGCACCCGCTGCTGGTCATGCCCTCCGCCTGGGGCACGCCCCACCTCCTCTACGTGGGCGCCGCCGCCAGGCTGGCGCACGAGTCCGGCTACCAGGTCGTGGCCTACACCTCGCGCGGCTTCTGGGACTCGGGCGGCGGGATCGGGGTGGCCGGTCCCGAGGACCGCGCCGACGCCAGCGCCGTCATCGACTGGGCGCTGGAGAACACCGACGCCGACCCCGACCGCATCGGCATGGCCGGGATCTCCTACGGGGGCGGCATCAGCCTGCTGACCGCCGCCGAGGACGAACGGATCCGCGCCGTGGCCTCGCTGAGCGGCTGGGCCGACCTGGCCGTCTCCCTGTACCCCAACGAGACCGTCGACGCGCAGTCGGCCGAGCTGCTCCTGCTAGCAGGCAACCTCACCGGCACCCCCGGCGAGGAGCTGGCCGGGATCGAGGCCGCCTACCGGCGCGGCGACATCCAGCCCGCCCTGGACGTGGCCCCGGACCGGTCGGCGGCCACCAAGGTGGACGCCATCAACGCCAACGGCACGGCCGTGATGATGGCGCACGCCTGGAACGACGGCATCTTCCCCGTCGGCCACATCACCGACTTCTACGAGGAGCTGGAGGTCCCCAAGCGGCTCATGCTCACCCCGGGCGACCACGCCACGCAGGAGCTGTTCGGCGCGGCCGGACTGCCCAACGAGGTGTGGGAGGCCCTGGGCGACTGGTTCGACCACCACCTCCGCGGCCAGGCCAACGAGGTGGACGCCGAGGGGCCCGTGCACGTCAGGCCCAACAACGGGCGCGGCGACTGGACCACGCACCCCGACTGGCCGTCGGTGACCGCGAGCACGGACCGGTACTACCTGGCCGAGCCGAGCACCGACTGGTTCCGCTGGCAGAGCAGCGGCGCCATGGAGCCCGAGCCCTCCACCGGCTGGAGCTACCGCTTCCGGACGGGGATCGGCACCCCGGCCGAGAGCGGCACGGTGATGGTCTCCGGCGCCCTCCAGCAGTTCTTCGACATCCCGACCGGGGTGCTCCTGCCGGCGGTGGACCGCTACCGGGCCGCCGTGTGGACCAGTCCCGCCTATCCCGAGGGGGCGCGTGTGGCGGGGACGCCGGAGGTCTCCTTCACGTTCACGCCGACCGCTCCGGACCAGTCGGTGTACGTGTACCTGTACGCGGTCGACGGGCGGGGGACGGGTTCCCTGCTCTCGCACACGCCCTACACCATGCGCGGAGCCGCCCCCGGTGAACCGGTGACGGTGGACACGGAGCTGGCGCCGGTGGTGTGGGACGTGCCCGCGGGGCACCGCCTGGCCGTGGTGGTGGACAGCATGGACGCGCGCTACCAGGACGAGAGCGACATCGGGGACCGGGTGAGCGTGACCTCCCCCCAGGAGGCCCCCGCCCAGGTCACGGTGCCGCTCGCCTGACGGGTGCCCGGAACGGCGCGGTCTCCCGCGGCGTCGGTCCGGGCGCCCTCCGGCCGCCTCCGGCACGCCCCCCGTGCCGGAGGCGGTCCCTTCTTCCCCCGCCGCGCGCGACACAAACACAAAGTAGCAACTCGACTACCGAAAGTGTGCGAGGATGCTGGCCATGACCTCGTCCACCGCACACAGGATCCTCGCTCCCCTCGCCGCCGCGACGGTCGCCGCCGGGGGTCTCTTCCTCGCCGAGCAGCTCCCCGCGCCCGCGTCCGCCGTCACCCAGGCCATCCACTCCCCCGCGGTTCCCGCGCAGGAGGACCGCGAGGCCCTGGCGCGCGTGGCGGGGCTCTCCCACCAGAGCGCCGCCGTGACCGGCGACCAGCACCAGGCCGTGCTGGACTACTGGACCGAGGAGCGCATGGCCGCCGCCGTGCCCATCACCAGCATGCTGGAGGACGTCCTCCTGCCCGCTGAGAGCGGGGCCGCGCCGGACGAGGGCGTCGAGCACCAGGCCGCGCCGAGCCCCGACAGCCGGGGCGAGCGCTGGACCTCGGGCGGGCTGGTCACCAGGACCACCGGCAAGGTCTACCTGACCATGGACGGGCGCGACTTCACGTGCTCGGCGTCGGTGGTGGACGCGGCGAACCAGAGCACCGTGGTCACCGCCGGGCACTGCGCCAAGGACGGCCGGGGCTCGTGGGCGCGCAACTGGACCTTCGTGCCCGGCCACGCGGACGGGGAGAGCCCCTACGGGCGGTTCACCGCCAGCGACCTGCTGGTGGCGCCCGAGTGGTCCCGCGAGGCCGACGACAGCTACGACTTCGCCATGGTGGTGCTCAACCCAGACGGGGGCACCACCGTCCAGGAGCGGGTGGGCTCCCAGCGGATCGCGTTCGGCACCTGGACCGAGGACAAGGTCCGCGAGGGGGTGCAGGTGTACACGTTCGGGTACCCGTCGGCGTCCCCGTACGAGGGCAGGCACCTGCACTACTGCTCGGGCCGCACCGAGCCCGACACCGGCGGCACCACGGCCAACGGGGTGCGCTGCTCCATGACGCAGGGCTCCAGCGGCGGCCCCTGGTTCGCCGGTTTCGACACCGGCACCGGCCGGGGGACGATCACCTCGGTGGTCAGCTTCAAGTACGCCGACGACCGCAGCGTCCAGTACGGCCCCCGGCTCGGCCAGGAGGCGCGCGACCTGTACGAGCAGGCCGCCCGGCTGTAGGGCCCCGTGGAACGGGCGGTGTCCCCCGGCCCCCGTGGCGCGGGGGACACCGTTCGTTCCGGCTCCGAGGCGGGCCCCGGCGGTCCTACAGGTCGATCCCGGTCAGGACCAGGACCCGCTCGTAGGACAGGTCGGTCATGGCGGCGCGCACGCCCTCCTTGCCCACACCCGACCCCTTGACGCCGCCGTAGGGCATCTGGTCGGCGCGGAACGTGGGCACGTCGCCGATGACCACGCCGCCGACCTCCAGCTCGCGGTGGGCGCGGAACGCGGTGGGCAGGTCACGGGTGAACACGCCCGCCTGGAGCCCGAAGTCGCTGTCGTTGACCGCGGCGAAGGCGGCGTCGGTGTCGGCCACGCGCTGGAGGACCAGCACCGGGCCGAAGGCCTCCTGGCGCACCACCTTGGCGTCGTCCGGGGCCTCGGCGAGCACGGTCGGCGCCACGGTCACGCCGTCGCGCCCGCCGCCGGTGAGGAGCTTGGCCCCGGCGGTGACCGCCTCCTCGATCCAGGAGGCCACGCGCTCGGCCGCGGCCTCGTCCACCAGCGGGCCCACGTCGGTGGCCGGGTCGGCGGGGTCGCCCACGCCGAGGGCCTCCACCCGCTCCACCAGGCGCGACACGAACTCGTCGTACACGGCGTCCTCGACGATGACGCGCTGCACGCCGATGCACACCTGCCCGGCCTGGTTGTTGCCGAACAGGGCCACCCGCTGGGCCGCCCAGTCCAGGTCGGCGTCGGCGAGCACCACGGCGGCGGCGTTGCCGCCCAGCTCCAGGGTGACGTGCTTGTGCGGGGCCAGGCGGGGCAGCTCCCAGCCGAAGGCGCCGCCGGTGAAGGAGATGACGGGCAGGCGCTCGTCGGTGATGAGGGAGGCGGCGCGGTCGTTGGGCATCGGCAGCACCGACACCATGCCGCCGGGCAGGTCCGTCTCGGCGATGATCTCGCCCAGGACCAGGGCGGTCATCGGGGTGGCGGGGGCGGGCTTGAGGAGGATCGGCGCGCCGACGGCGATGGCCGGGGCGACCTTGTGGGCGACGAGGTTGAGGGGGAAGTTGAACGGCGAGATGCCCAGGACCGGTCCCTTGGGGACGCGGCGCACCAGGGCCATCCGGCCGGTGCCGCCCGGGTCGGTGTCCAGGCGCTGGAGCTCACCGCTGTCGCGGCGGGCCTCCTCGGCCGCCCAGCGGAACACCGACACGGCGCGTCCGGCCTCGGCGCGGGCCCACTTGATCGGCTTGCCGCTCTCGGCGGTGATGGTGCGGGCGATCTCCTCGGCGCGCTCGCCGATGCGCCGGGAGACGTGGTCGAGGGCGTCGGCCCGCACGTGGGCGGGCAGGGCGGCGGCCTCGGCGGCGACCGCGTGCGCGGCGGCCACGGCCTCCTCGATCTGCTCGGCGGTGGGCACGGAGACGGTACCCGCGTCCTCGCCGGTGTAGGGGTTGACGACGGTGATCTCGGTGTCGCCGGTCGCGGCGGTGCCGGCCAGCCAGAACGGACGCGTAGACATGTCCGTGACGCTAGTGCCCCGTTCTCCCGGTATGCCTTGTCCACGGTTGCCAACCCGAGCACGGGAGTTAGCCACAGTGGCGTAAGGCCGACGCGCACACGGCTCCGCACTCCGAACAGTGCCGACAGCGGGGGGTGTACACGGGAGTGACGGGCGGTATCGTCTGAGGATCCGACAGCCTGACCGGGGATCTTTGGTCGGCCGACTGGCGCCGGCGGCTTCCTTCGTCCACAGTGGTGAGGAGGGCTCTGCCAGCGTTTTCGGCCGGACCCTCGGGTCCGCCACCGCCGACGGGATCCCGGGAGTGCCCATTGCCGCTTGTCTACCGCACGCTCGTCGCGGTCCCGGAGCACGACGGCGACCTGGTCGCCGTCACCTCGACGGTCCTGTCGCGGTGGCTGAGCAAGCGCGGCAACTCGGGCGCGCGCGTGGACTTCTCCGCGTCGGGGCGCCATGAGCTGAGCAACCGCTCCCGCGCCCTGGTCGTCCGGCACGACAACCCCGACGAGGGCCTGTCCTTCCTGCGGCTGACCACCGAGTCCGACAAGACGGACGGGGTGTGGCGCACGGTCGCCACCGCGGTCGTCGACCCGGCGCTGTCCCCCTGCCGGTACGTGTGGATCGACATGACCGTCACCCCCTCCGCCCCCGTGGGGGAGGGCGCCGAGCAACCCCGGCTGGACGTCATGCCGCCCGAGGCGGCGCGCATGCTCCTGGAGGCGGTGCACGGCCACGACGGCGGCCACCCGCTGCCGCCCGCGCCCCGGATCGTGCGCGGGCGCGACGACGACCTCGTCGACACGCTCGTGGCCACGATCCGCGACCCCCTGCGGCGCATGGCGGTGGTGGCCACCGGTTCGCCCCGGGACGTGACCGTCGCCGACTGGCGCGGGGCCATGGCCGGGGCGCTGTCGCGCTGCACCGGCATGTGCTCCGGGTACGTGCTCGACGCCGCCGCCCTGGAACGCGTCGGCGCGCTCCTGCCGCCGGGCCTGGACGTGCCTCCCGGCGGGGTGCGCACCTTCTTACCGGGGGTGGACCTGCGCGACGAGGCGGACGCCGCCCGCCACCCCCGGATGAGCCCGGCCACGCTGGACACCGCGCGCGACGGCGAGCGCATCCGCAACTGGGTGGGCGCCGCCCTCTCGCGGCGGGTGCGCGACAACGCGCTGGAGGTGGGCCTGCCCGAACCGCTCCAGGCCGTGGACGCCCTGCTGGACGAGGAGACCGACGACCTGCGCCGGTCCGCTCCCGGCACGGCGGGGCCGCGCGTGAGCGTGCCCGCCGCCCGGGGCTCGGCCATCGTGCACCAGGCGGCGCAGGGCGGGGCCGATCCGGCCGGGACAGCCTCGGCGCTGGAGCGCGAGGCCCTGGAGCAGCAGGCCCAGCGGCTGCGGGAGGAGGTCACCCGCCTCGGCGCGCGGGTCAGCGAGCTGTCCGAGGAGCGCCACGGGCTCCTGGCCGAGACCGCCGACCTGGGCGAGGAGCTCGACACCGCGCGCGAGCAGGCGCGCGCCGCCCGCTACGAGGCCCGCTGGCTGCGCGAGCAGGCGCGCGAGGCCGGACTGTTCCGGCTGGCCGCGGCGCCCGCGCCGAGCGACCCGCAGCGGCGGCCCCCGATGAGCGTGCGCGAGCTGCTGGAGCGGATCACCGACGACTCCGTCCTGCCGCACCTGTACTTCACCATCGAGGACGCCACGGTCTACGAGCTGTCCGACAGCCGTAAGGAGCCCCTGTGGGTCACCCGCGCGTGGGAGGCGCTGCTGGCCCTGAACGACTACGCGCGCTACCAGTTCGACAACCCCGGCACCGGGTTGGGCTTCCACTCCTACCTGCGCGAGACCCCCGACGGGTACCAGGTGATCCCCATCAAGCGGTTGGCCTCGCAGGAGTCGGACCACGTGCGCAACCGGGGCAAGCTCAACGACAAGCGCCTGTTCCGGGTGCCCGAGGAGGTGGAGCCGAGCGGGCGGTTGCCCATGTACGCGCACATCAAGCTCGACATCGAGTACGGGATCTGTCCGCGGCTGTACTTCTTCCCCCACCTGGGCCCGGGCACCACGAACCGCGTGTACATCGGTTACCTGGGCCGCCACCTGCCCGTGCAGCAGTCGAACTGAGCCCGCCCGGGCGCGCGTACCCTGGGGGCCGTGACGGAAGCGAGTACGCGGGCGCGGGACGCCCTGCCCGAGGAGCGGTGGCGCGAGCGCGCCGAGCGGCACCGCGACCGCGTGGACGCGCTGGTCGGGGACCACCTGCGGCGCCGCCGGGAGGGCGTGCGCCACCCGGTGGAGGACTTCCTGTTCACCTACTACAACCTCAAGCCCGCGCAGCTGCGGCGCTGGCACCCGGGCGCGGGGACGGTGCTGCTGGGCGGGGGCGCCCGCGCCCGCCTGGACGAGCGGTTCTACACCGAGCTGCCGGGGGGCGCGGTGGGCCTGGACACCGCGGCGTTCCTGGCGGCGCGGCCGGTGCTGGACTTCGTGGAGCGGCTGCTGTCGTCGGTCGCCGGGCGCCCCGCCCACCTGGGCTGTTTCGGGCTGCACGAGTGGGCGATGGTGTACCGGGCCGGGGAGGTGCGGCACGGACAGGTGCCGCTGCGGCTGGGCCGGGAGGGCACCGACCGGGTCGTGGAGACGCACCGGATCCGGTGCTCGCACTTCGACGCGTTCCGCTTCTTCACCGACGCCGCGCGCCCGCTCAACACGCTCCGGCCCAGCCGGGAGCGGCAGGACGAGCTGGACCAGCCGGGGTG
Organism: Nocardiopsis synnemataformans DSM 44143; assembly: GCA_000340945.1. Lineage (GTDB taxonomy): Bacteria > Actinomycetota > Actinomycetes > Streptosporangiales > Streptosporangiaceae > Nocardiopsis > Nocardiopsis synnemataformans. Next base: position 15,232 of record ANAW01000282.1, read on the forward strand.
CCTGCACGCCAACATGGACCTGTACAAGTGGGCGTACAAGCTGGCCCCGGCGGTCCCCTCGGAGCTGGTGGTGGACTGCTTCGAGCTCTCGCGGGAGATCCGGACGCTGGACATGCGCGCCTCCCCCTACGACCTGGCGGCGTGGGGGTACGCGCCGGTGCGGATCGAGACCGCCGAGGGCAAGGCGGAGTACATGGAGGCGCAGCGGGGGTTCGCCGAGCGCGGCGCGGTGCTGCGCGAGCGGCTGCTGGAGGTGTGCCGGGCCCTGCGCGCGGCCTGAGTCCCCGCCCGGTCGGACGTGCGGACGGCGCACCGGTGTCCGCCGACCGGCGCGCGGCTACCGGTCGCGGCAGCACCGGGTCATCCGCCCTCCGGGCGGGGGGTCGCGGAGTCGAGCCCGCAGGAGGGGGCTCCTCCGGGGACGGGTATGCGGTGGCGGTTGGCGGCCACCCAGCGGTAGGCGGCCCGGTTGAGCGCGCGCAGCAGCGGAAGGCGCGCCAGGCGGCCCAGCGGCCGGGTCAGCGGGCGCCCGTGCAGCAGGAGTTCGGCGACGGCGTCGCCCCCCGAGAAGCGGCGCCCGTCCGCGTACACGAACCAGGCGCTGGCGTCGGTCTGCTCCGGAGTCAGCCCCGCGGAGTCCAGGTCGAAGTCCTGCCAGGCCACGAAGCGGCTGCGGGCGCGCAGCCGGTCGCGGGCGAAGACCACCGAGCGCTTACAGAACCCGCAGTCCCGGTCGTACAGGAACGCCCCGGTGCCGGGGACGGTGTCCAGCGAAGGCCTCATGCCACCATCCTGCCCGCTGGGGGGCGCCCCCTCCCCGTTCCGGCGGATGTTCCCGCCGCCCGCCGCGCACGGGACCGCCCCACCTGGCGCTCCGCACCCCCGGGTGAGCGACCGCACAGCCGCCTCCGCGGAGCCGCCGGTACCGGAGCCGGCGGAGAGGCCCGGGTCCAGCCTGCCGGGGACGGGGACGGGGGTGGAGACGCGGCGTGAGGAGGCCGCTGTCATCCGCCGACCGTGAGGACCACGCGGTTCCGGGATGAGCAGGTGTCACGTCCGGGAGCGGCGCGACACGGGGGTTCCCTGTTCCGGTCAGGGCGAAACCCGGGTTCTCTGCCATCGTGGCTAGAATTCCCACCGCGAGGACCACTGACGTCCCGCGACCACGAAGGAGCGAGGATTGTCCTCCCCAGACCCCCGGTTGATCGCCAGCATGACCTCCGCCGTGACGGCGGCCCCCGACGACGCGGTCCTGCGTCTGCACCTGGGCGGGCTGCTGCTGGACGCCGGTGACGTCCAGACGGCCATCCCCCACCTGGCCACCGCCCTGCAGCAGGACCCCGGTTCGGAGCGGGCCCGGCAGCTGATGGCGCGGGCGCTGAACCCCGGTCAGCGGCCCGCGGCCGCCTCCGCGCCGCCTCCCCCGGCACCTCCGGCGACTCCGGTGCCTCCGGCGTCCCCGCCCGGGACGGCCTCCGCGTCCTCCGCCGCCCCGGCCGCCCCCGCGTCCCCGGCGCCTTCGTCCGGAACGACCGCGACGCCTCCGACCACCCCGGCGGTCCCCGCGGCCCCGTCGACTCCCGCCCCGGCCTCCCCCGCTCCGTCCCGGGGCCCGGGCCCGGCGGACTCCGCTCCCCCGTCCGCGCCGGAGGGGGCCTCCGACCGTTCGGCGCCCCCGCCCGCCGAACGCCGGGAGCAGCCGGGGCCCTCCTACGACGACGGCGGCCCCCTGCGCCCCGACGACTACGAGTTCACCTCCTCGCGCACCACCCTGGCCGACGTCGCGGGCATGCGGACCGTCAAGGACCGGCTGGAGGCGGCCTTCCTGGCACCCATGCGCAACGCCGAACTGCGCAGGGCCTTCGGCAAGAGCCTGCGCGGCGGCCTGCTGCTGTACGGGCCGCCCGGCTGCGGCAAGACCTTCCTCGCCCGGGGCGTGGCCGGTGAGATGGGCGCGGACTTCCTCACCGTCTCCCTCGCCGACGTCCTGGACCGCTACATGGGCAACAGCGAGCGCAACATCAAGGCGCTGTTCCGGCGCGCCCGCGAGTACAGCCCGTGCGTCGTCTTCCTGGACGAGCTCGACGCCATCGGCGGACGCCGCAACAAGGTCGGCCCCTACCTGCGCAACGTCGTCACCCAGCTGCTCACGGAGCTGGACTCGGTCTCCGAGAACAACGAGGGCGTGTTCCTGCTGGCCGCCACCAACCACCCCTGGGACATCGACCCGGCCCTGCGCCGCCCGGGCCGCCTGGACCGCATGCTGTTCGTGCCCCCGCCGGACGAGTCCGCCCGCGCCGCCATCCTCACCGCGGGCCTCACCGAGCGCCCCGCCGAGGGGCTGAACGTCACCACGCTGGCCCGCCGTACCGAGGGCCTGTCCGGCGCCGACCTGTCCCACCTGTGCGACAGCGCCGCCGAGCGCGCGCTGCTGGACTCCTCCCGGCTGGGCCGGGTCCGCCCCATCGGCATGGCCGACTTCGAGCACGCGCTGGCGGAGGTGCGCCCCTCGACCGGCGACTGGTTCGAGGGCGCCCGCGCCGCCGTGGCCTTCGCCAACAAGGACAACAGCTACCAGGAGCTGGCCGAGTACCTGCGCGGGCACGGCGGACCCCGGCGGTGACCGAGGACGTCACCGGGTCGCTGCAGCGGATCCACATGCTGGTGGGGACGGACAGGTGCGGGCAGGCGCTGGCCGAGGCCGAGCGCCTGCTCGCACAGCACCCCGACACCTCGGCCGCCTGGCGGTTCAGGGCCTTCTGCCTGCTGCGGCTGTCCC
>ANAW01000283.1:0-11961 GCA_000340945.1 Nocardiopsis synnemataformans DSM 44143
CGGAGGACACCGTGGCCCTCAGCCTGCTGGGGCAGTCCCTGCTGTTGGGCGGGCACACCGACGAGGCCCTGCGCGTCTTCAACGACCTGGTGGCCAGGAAGCCCGACGAGGGCCTCCACCACCTGCTGGCGGCCAAGGCCCTGGCCCGCCTGCACCTGTCCGTCGGCATGCGCAACCCGCAGTCGCTCAACACCGTCCACGAGGCGCTGACGCGCGCGGGCACCCTGGCCCCGGACCGGGAGTCCATGCACAGCGAGGTCGGCGACGTGTACCGCTCGCTCCAGCTGCTGGAGCACGCGGAGACGGCCTACCGGCGGGCGCTGGAGCTGGACCCCCAGTGCGAGGACGCGGTACGGGGGCTGAGCGCGCTCAGCGCGATGCGGGGCAGGCTGCGCGGCGCGGCGGACCACGGCGCGCTGCTGATGGCGCTCAACCCGCGCGCCCAGGGCGCCTCCCGGATCATGTACGCGGGGATCCTGCGCATCGGGCTGCGGGTGAACCACTACGCCACCGTCGTCACACCGTTCTGCCTGGGGATGGGAGCGCTGGCGACGCACGAGGAGGCCTCCGCGCGGGTCTTCGGCGCCGTGTTCACCCTGGTCCTGGTCGCCCTGCCCTCCTGGCACCTGGCCAGGATCCTGGCCATCCCCGCGAACGTGCGGAGCTACCTGGGCGGCTTCCAGGGGTTCAGGGGCTGGCTGACGGGCCTGGCGCTCATGCCCGTCGCCCTCCTCGCCCTGGGCCTGGCGCCCCTGCCCTGGGGGCTGTACGGACTCGCCCTGCTCCTGACCGCCTACCTGTGGCAGCGCTACGGCCGCGGCCGGATGCTGGCCGACGTCGCGGCCCGGGAGGACGCCAACGCCCGGGCCGCCGCACGGTGACCCCGCACGGCACGGAGGGCGGCCGCCCGGTTCCCGGACGGCCGCCCCTCCGCCGGTCGGCTCAACCGGTGCCGTGCACGATGCGCTCGGCCATCTCCTCCCTGGGGCGGATCTCACCCGAGAGGATCTGCTCGGCGTAGTGGCAGGCCACCCGGTGGGTACCGCCCTCGGCGGCGTTCCCGACGGGGCGCAGCTCCGGCCGCTCGGTGTCGCACCGCTCCTCCTGCCGCCACGGGCAGCGGGTGTGGAAGCGGCAGCCCTTGGGCGGGTCGGCGGGCGAGGGCAGGTCGCCCGCCAGCAGGATGCGCTCGCGGCTGTCCTCCACCTCCGGGTCGGGGACCGGCACCGCCGACATGAGCGAGCGCGTGTACGGGTGCATCGGCGTCTCGTACAGGTCGTCGCTGGAGGCCTCCTCCACCAGGCCGCCCAGGTACATCACCCCGACCACGTCGCTGACGTGGCGGACCACCGCCAGGTCGTGCGCGATCACCAGGTAGGTCAGGCCCAGTTCCCGCTGGAGGCTCTCCAGCAGGTTGAGCACCTGCGCCTGGATCGACACGTCCAGCGCCGACACCGGCTCGTCGCAGATGATGAGGTCGGGCTCCAGCACCAGCGCGCGGGCGATGCCGATGCGCTGGCGCTGGCCGCCGGAGAACTCGTGCGGGTAGCGGGTGAGCGCCTTCGCCGACAGGCCCACCCTCTCCAGGGCGTCGACCACGCGCCTGCGCTGGTCCTCCAGGACCAGGGCGCGGCGCTCCCTGCCGCCGGAGGGCCCCTCCCCCGGCGCGGGGCCGCCGATCCCGTGGGTCTGCAGGCCCTCCAGCAGGATGGAACCGATGTTCTGCCGGGGGTTGAGGCTGCCCAGGGGGTCCTGGAACACCATCTGGAGGTTCTTGCGCTGGCGGCGCATCGACTCCTCGTCCAGACCGGCCAGGTCCTGTTCGCCGAAGAGCACCTCGCCCTCGGTGATGTCCACCAGCCGCAGCACCGCGCGGCCCAGGGTGGTCTTGCCGCAGCCGGACTCGCCCACCAGGCCGTAGGTCTGGCCGCTCTCGATCTCCAGGCTGACGCCGTCGACCGCGCGCACGTGGCCGATGGTGCGGTCGAAGAGCACCCCCCTCCTGATGGGGAAGTGCACCTTGAGGTCGTTGATCCGCAGCAGGCTCATCCCCGCTCCTCCTCGTCGTCGCCGTCCGGGCCGTCCGGGCCGTCCAGCGTGGGCCGGTCGGCCGCGTCCGCGTCGCGGACGGGGTTCACGCACCGGTGCACGTGTGCGGCCGCGGGGCCCTCCCCGGAGCGGCCGCCCTTCTCCACGCCCGCGGCGGCGCCCACCGCCACGAGCTCCGGCGGCCCCTGGAGGCACTCCGTCGTGTAGTGGTCGCAGCGGGGCGCGAACGCGCAGCCCTGCGTCCAGGCGATGTTGTCGTTGACCGATCCCCGGATGGGGGTGAGCCGCTCGCCGCGCGGGGCGTCCAGCCGGGGGATGGAGCCCAGCAGGCCGACCGTGTAGGGGTGGGTGGGGTCGGCGAACAGCGGCGCGCGCGGCGCCGTCTCCACCGCCCGCCCCGCGTACAGGACGTTGATGTCGTCGCACAGCCCGGCGACCACGCCCAGGTCGTGCGTGATCATCAGCAGGGCGGTGCCCTCCTCGGTGACCAGGTCCCGGAGCAGCTCCAGGATCTGCGCCTGGATGGTGACGTCCAGGGCGGTGGTGGGCTCGTCGGCGATCATCACGCGGGGGCGGCAGGCCACCGCCATGGCGATGAGCGCGCGCTGGCGCATGCCGCCCGACAGCTGGTGCGGGTACTCGCGCAGCCGCCGTGTGGGGTCGGGGATGCCCACCCGGTCCAGCAGGTCGGCGGCCTCCTTCTCGGCGGCCGAACCCCGCAGCCCCCGGTGGCGGCGCAGGATCTCGGTGACCTGGCGGCCGATGGGCACCACGGGGTTGAGGGAGCTGAGCGGGTCCTGGAAGATCATCGCCAACTGGGAGCCGCGCAGGTCGCGCATCCGTTTCTGCGGCAGTCTCAGCAGGTCGACGGGGCCGTCGGACAGCCGCATGACGGCGCTGCCGCCGACCTTCACCCCCCGGTCGGGGAGCAGGCCCATGAGGGCGAGCGAGGTGACGCTCTTGCCGCAGCCGGACTCGCCGACCAGGCCGGTCACCCGCCCCTCCTCCAGGGTGAAGGACACCCCGTCCACGGCCCGCACCTCGTCGGAGCCGCGTCCGCCGAACACCACGGACAGCTCGTCCACCGCCAGCAGCGGCGTGCTGGAACTCATGTCACTTCCTCAGCTTGGGGTCGAGCGCCTCCCGCATCGCCTCACCCAGCAGGGTGAAGCCCAGGGCGGTGACGATGATGGCCAGCGCCGGGTACACGGCCAGCTGCGGCGCGCTGGACAGGAACCGCTGGGCGTCGGCGAGCATGGTCCCCCATTCGGGGAAGGCCGGGTCCGGGTTGCCCAGGCCCAGGTAGGACAGGGCCGCCGCGTCGATGATGGCGGTGGCCAGGGTGAGCGTGGACTGCACGATCACCGGGCCGAGCGAGTTCGGCAGGATGTGCACGAGCGCGATCTTGTGCTTGCGCACGCCCAGCGCGCGGGCGGCCAGCACGTAGTCGCGGTTGCCCTGGGAGAGCATCGCGCCGCGCAGGAGGCGGGCGAAGATGGGGATCTGCGCCACGCCGACCGCGAACATGACCGTGGTCAGGCTGGGTCCGACCAGGGCGGCGATGGTGACCGCGAGCAGCAGGGTGGGCAGCGCCAGCATCATGTCGATGACGCGCATGACCGCGTTGTCGACCTGGCGCCCCCAACGGCCGCCGAGGACCGCGGCGGCCCCGGCCGCGCCGCCGAGCACCGCCCCGACGCCGAAGCCGACCAGGGTGGCGACCACGCCGACCAGGAGGGTCTGGCGGGCGCCGATCACCATGCGCGAGAACTGGTCGCGGCCGAGGTTGTCCAGGCCGAGCCAGTTCTCGGCGCGCGGGCCGACGAACACGTTGCGGTTGGGGAAGACCTCGTCGCCCCAGCTCTGGGAGACGGGGTCGTAGGGCGCGATGAGCGGTGAGAACAGCGCCACGACGACGAACACCACGACGATCACGGCGCCGGTGATGGCCATCGGGCTGCGGCGCATGCGCTCGAACGCGGTGCGCCAGATCCCCGAGCCGTGCTCGCCCTGCTCGCGCTCGCCCATGAGTTCGGCCAGCCGGTCGACCCTGGCCGCCTTGCGTCCCAGGAGGGGCGTGCGCTGTGCCGCGGTGCCCTCGGGCTCCGGGGCGCCCGCGGGCTCGGACCGGTTCTGGGAGCTCGGTGTCGTCGGCATCACTGGGCCCGCACTCTCGGGTCGAGGAGGCTGTAGGAGATGTCCACCAACAGGTTGATGAACACGTACATGGTCGCGATGAGCAGGATGAACCCGGTGAGGACCGGGTAGTCGCGCCCCTGCGTGGCGGCGTAGACGAACGAGCCGATGCCGGGGAAGGCGAAGACGCTCTCGGTGAGCACCGCCCCGGCGAACAGGCTTCCGGTGAGCAGCCCGACGGAGGTGACCACGGGGAGCATGGCGTTGCGCATCACGTGGCGGGTGCGCACGGTGTTGCGGTGCAGCCCCTTGGCGTTGGCGGTGCGCACGTAGTCCTCGCCGACCACCTCCAGGACGCTGGCGCGGGTCATCCGGACGATCACCGCGAGCGGGATCGAGGCCAGCGCGACCCCGGGCAGCACGAGGTGGAGCAGGGCGTCCCACACCACGTCGAGTTCACCGGTCCGCAGGCCGTCGAGGACGACGAACCCGGTGAGGTCGGTGCGGGACAGGCCCGGGGAGAGCCGGAAGGCGGAGGGGAACATCCCGAGCTGCTCGGCGAAGACCACCTTCAGGATGAAGGCGAGGAAGAACACCGGCGTGCAGATGCCCAGGAGGGATCCGCCCACGGCCGCGAAGTCCAGCACGGAGCCGCGTCTGCGCGCGGCGAGGTAGCCGAGGGGGACGCCGACGACGACCGCGATCAGCATCGCGGTGAGCGACAGTTCGAACGTGGCCGGGAAACGGGTGAGGAACTCCTCGGTGACCGGCCGTCCGGTGGAGAGCGAGGTCCCGAGGTCGCCCTCGAGGATGCGGCGCAGGAAGGCCAGGTACTGAACCGTGATCGGTTCGTCCAGGCCCAGGGAACGACGCAGCGCGGCGCGCTGTTCGGCCGTCGCGTCGTCGGGGAGGAGGGCGTACTCCGGTCCGCCCGGCAGCCGTTGCAGCCAGACGAACAGCAGGATCGACAGGCCGCCCAGTGTCGGGATCAGCTGGAGGAGACGCCTGACGATGAATCGCAGCACCTTCGCCGCCTTTCGCCAGTGGTGGGAACGATGGACGCGAAGCGTCCCCGCCGGATCGCGGCGGGAGTTCGAGCGGGTGGTTGGTCAGGGGCCCGGCGGCGCGCGGGTGGCGCGCCCTGCGGGGTGGTGCCGCGGCGCGGGGCGCGCGGTCCCGGACGGGCCGTGGACCGCGGCCCCGTGCAGTGGGCGGGCCCGACCGGTGGCCGGTCGGGCCCCTCCCCCCTCCCCTCGGGGAGGTCGGCCGGACTGCTTCGGGCTACTTCCAGGAGGCCTCGGCGAACTGCTCCTGGGTCAGCGGGCTGACGTTGGGCGGGTTGACGCTCTCGGCGAAGGCGATGGACGGCGGGGAGCTGGAGATGGGCAGCCCCGGCAGGATCTCCATGATCTGGTTGTTCAGCTCCTGGTAGGCGGCGACACGCTCCTCCTGGTTCGGGTTGGTGCTCGCCTCCTCCATGGCCTCGAACAGGTCCTCGTCACGGAAGCCGAACTCGCTGTTGTACCCGGAGAACCAGGTGCCGATGAAGTTGTAGGCGTCGTTGTAGTCGCCCGTCCAGCCGAGCAGGTACAGCGGGCACTCGCCGGAGTTGGTGCGCGGGACGTACTCGGTCCACTCGTAGGTGACCGGCTCCACGGTGACGCCGACCGCCTCCAGGTCCGCGGCGATGACGTCGAAGATGTCGCGCGGCGCGGGCATGTAGGGGCGGGTGACGTCGGTCGGGTAGCAGAACTCCAGGGTCAGGTCCTCGTGCCCGGCATCCGCCAGCATCTCCTTGGCCAGCTCGGGGTCGTACTCGTAGGTCTGCACGTCCGGGGACCAGCCGTCGAGGGTGTCGGGGTGGAACTGGGTCGCGACCTCGCCGCCCTCGGGCAGGATCGTGTCGACGATGCGCTGGCGGTCCACGGCGTGGGCGAGGGCCTGGCGCACCTCCAGGTCCGCGAGCGCCTCGCTGGCCTCCTGCTGGTAGGCCATGTACATGACGTTGAAGACGCCGCGGGTGGGCACCTGGAACCCGGCCTCGGACAGGGGGGCGACGTCGGCGGGGGCGACCAGGTCGTAGCCGTGGATGTCACCCGCCTCCAGGGCCTGGCGGCGGGCGGTCTCGTCCGGGATCGCGCGCAGGATCATCGTCTCGAAGCCCGCGGCGTCGCCCCAGTAGTCGTCGAAGCGCTGGAGGGTCACCTCGGCCTGGTCGTGGTCCCACTCCTGGACGGTGAAGGGTCCGGTGCCCGCGACGGTTCCGGCCGTCTGGGTGTACTCGGGGAGGGTGAAGTTGCCCTCCTCGCCGGTGATCTCGGCGTCGGCGATGGCCTCCAGCGTGGTGGGGCTCATGATGCCGAACGAGGCGAGGCTGAACCCGCCGGGGAAGATGGAGGAGTACTCGTCGATCGTGATGACCGCGGTCAGCTCGTCGGTGGCCTCGCAGGAGACGTACCGGGACTCGGCGAGGTCCTCGCTCTCGTTCTCCGCGAAGCCGCCGAAGATCGACTGCCAGTAATAGGAGTTGTTCGAGCTCTGGTAACCGCCGGTGAGGTTGTGCCAGCGGTCGAAGTTGGCGCAGACCGCCTCGGCGTTGAACTCGTCGCCGTCGTGGAACAGGACGCCGTCGCGCAGGTGGAAGGTCCAGACGGTGCCGTCCTCGGACTGCTCCCACTCCTCGGCGAGTCCGCCGACGATTTCGGTCCCGCCCGATTCGTGTTCGAGAAGGGTTTCGAAGACCTGCCTGCTGTAACGGAAGGTCTCGCCGTCACTGGTGAGGAAGGGGTCGAGGGTTTTGATGTCGCCCGCGGAGGCGAAGACGAAGGGCTCCGACGCGTCGGCCCCCTCGCCCTCGCGGTTACTCTCGGCGCACGCCGTGGCCACCAGCGTGAGCGCAGCCGCGGAGGCCAGGAGGGCCAGCGGCTTTCGGAAAGGCTTCCTGAACATGGTCCACCTCAGTGCGGGGCCCGGCAGGCCCTGGAACGATTGAGTGGACCCTAGACCGCTCCGAGAGCGGCTGTGAAGGTAGACAGCTGGGTATTAATACAACCGTTTCCCATCTGTGCCGTGATCCATAGACGCATTTTCGGATACGAGTTGTCGAACAGATGAACGCACTATCACGTGGCACTTCACGGCAACACCCCCGTAACTTCGGAAAAAGAATTTTCCCTGTCACCCGATATCCGATGATCGGATGAAAGGAAGTGTTTTCGGGCCCGTGGGTCCGTCCCCGAGGCCCGGACTCCGGTGTCGGTGGAGGCCCCGGGCGGGCCTATGATCTGCGAATGACCACACCGCTTGACGACGCGGCGCTGACCGCGTTCCTCGAGGGCCAGGAGGCTTCCTGGCTGGCCGAACAGCTGATGCTGGTGGCCGACGAGGACCCCATCACCAGGATCCGGCTGACCGCCGCGGCCGGATCCGAGAGCGCAGTGGACGAGGCGCGCGCCGCCGTCCTCGCCAGGGTCGTGGACCACCTCCCGCAGGAGTCCGCCCAGTCCCCCGACGACGGCGACGCCCTGCACCGGGCGCTGGACCTGCTGGACGACCTGAGCGACTACGGTTTCGAGGACGAGTCGGCCGACATCGCGGACGAGGCCAGGGAGATCTACCTGGGCCGCCACGGGGAGGACGACAGCGACCACCTGGCGCGGCTGCACGCGGCCGCCGACGGCGAGGACGACGAGGAGTGAACGAGGAGGGGCCGACGGCGCGCCGTCGGCCCCTCCTCGTTCCGGCAGGCGGGCGGTGGGGACGCGGGGCTCCCGGACGCCCTGCCCGCGGGCGGCGGGGCGTGCCGCCGGGGCCGGAGCGGTCTGGGGGCGCCGGAGCCGTCGCCGGGGTCCGGACCGCCTACCGCTCGCACCAGCGGTGGACCTCGGTGCTCCACAGCGCGATGTTGACGACGATGGCGGCGACCGCCACCAGGACCGCGGCCAGCAGCAGCGGTGTGTCCACCAGCCGCGCGGCCGTGTACAGACCGGCCAGGGCGACCCCCAGCCCGGCCACGGCGCCGCCCTGGGCGCCGCGCCACAGGGCGTTGCCGCCGCGGCGCACCGGGACGGCCAGGGCCGCCAGGGCCACGCCCACGAGCGCGGCGGCGACCATCAGGGCGCGCAGGCCGCCGACGGCGTCCTCGTGCGCGCCCGAGAGCATCCGGTCGCCCGCCAGGTAGGCCAGCAGACCGTACGCGGGGAGGGCGACCAGCATCAGGACGCAGGTCTGGCGCACGTCACGCGGGGGCCGCACACCGGGATGGCGCTCCGCGAGGAGGCCCGCGGCGGAGGCCCGTGCGGTGCCGAGGATCCGGGAGGCGGGGGACACGGGGGACGAAACGGAATTCGACATGCCGAACAGGGTCGCGTTCCGGGAGGAACCGCGCAAGACGCCCGCGGAACCGTGCACGGAAGTTGAGACCCGACGGTGACGCGACCGTGGCCCGCCGCCGCTCCCCTCAGTCCCCGGCCACCGGTGCCTTCGCCGGGCGCAGCAGCGGTCCCACGTACTCCAGCGCCTGCCCGACGAGGGACTCCACGTCGTCCCTGACGTCGAGTTCGAGGCCGGGCTCGTCCGCCTTCAGGCGTTCGAGGGTGTCGAGCTGCGACTCCAGGAGCGCGGGCGGCATGAAGTGGTCCTGACGGGCCTCGATCCGCTGCCAGATCACCTCGGCGGAGCCGTGCATGTGCAGGAAGCGCACCCCCGGGGCGGCCTCGCGCAGGACGTCGCGGTAGCTGTGCTTGAGCGCGGAGCAGGCCATGACCGTGGACTCGCCGACGGCCTCGTGCTCGGCAATCCACCGGGCCAGCTCGTGGAGCCAGGGCCAGCGGTCCTCGTCGGTCAGCGGGACGCCCGCCTCCATCTTGTCGATGTTGGCCCGCGGGTGGAACTCGTCGGCCTCGGCGAAGGGCAACCCCAGCTGCTTGGCCACACGTTCGGCGACGGTGGTCTTGCCGCTACCCGAGACGCCCATGAAGACAAAGTGCATGGTTTCTCCGTGTCGTGGTGCCCCTGCGTGGCCGCAAGCGTCACCATTAATAGTGATATCAATCAATCCGGCTAGGCTTCAGCGTGACCCCCCGGCCGCATGTGGCCAACCGGACGGTCCCGGAGCGCGAGGAGAACGATGGCCACTGACCACCGCACGCTGCACAACCGGGTGCTGGCGGTGCTCGGTCCCGCCATCGCCTCAGGCGAGTACCGGACCGGCCACACCTTCACCCTCCAGGGCCTGGAACAGGACTTCGGCGTCTCCAGGACGGTCGCGCGCGAGGCCGTGCGCGTCCTGGAGTCCATGCGGCTGGTGGTCAGCCGCCCCCGCACCGGCATCCGCGTGCGCCCGGGCCGGGACTGGAGCGTCTTCGACCCCCAGCTCATCCGCTGGCGCCTGGCCGGGCCCGGCCGGATGGAGCAGCTGCGCTCGCTCAACGAGCTGCGCGCCGCCCTGGAACCGGGCGCCGCGGCGCTCGCCGCCGAGCGCGGCGACGCCGAGGAGCGGGCCCAGCTGGTGGTGGTCGCCGACCAGATGGTCCGCACCGGGCGCGCCGGGGACCTGGAGACCTTCCTGGAGTTGGACGTCACGTTCCACCGCCGCATCCTGGAGCTGTCCGGCAACGAGATGTTCGTCGGCCTGTCCCAGGTGGTGGCGGAGGTCCTGGTCGGACGCACCTCCTACCACCTGATGCCGCGCAACCCGCGCCCGGAGGCGCTGCGGCTGCACAAGGCCGTGGCCCAGGCGATCCGGGACGGTCTCCCCGACGTGGCGGAGGCCGCGATGCGCTCCATCGTCACCGAGGTGTCCGTCGCGTTGGAGGACGACCGCAGGGCGGAACCCGCGTCCTGAGCGGACGGCGGGGTTCCGCCCGTGCGGTCACAGCACCAGGCTGAGTCCGAAGGCGAGCCCGAAGCCGATGAAGCCGATCAGGGTCTCCATGACCGTCCAGGTCTTGAGCGTTGTCTTGACATCCATACCCAGGAAACTGCCGACCAGCCAGAACCCGGAGTCGTTGACGTGCGACAGGGCGGTGGCGCCGGAGGCGATCGCGATGACGATCAGGGCCAGGTCGATCGAGGACAGACCCGAGGAGGCCGCCACGGCCGGGGCGATCAGGCCCGCCGCCGTGGTGATGGCGACGGTCGCCGAGCCCTGGGCGACGCGCAGCGCGAGCGCGATGACGAAGGCCGCCACGATCACCGGCAGGCCGGTGGACTCCAGGCTGTCGGCGAGGGCGTCGCCGATGCCGCTGATCTCCAGCACGCCGCCGAACATGCCGCCCGCGCCGGTGATGAGGATGATGGCGCACACGGGGCCGAGCGCTCCGCCGACGATCTCCTCCGTCCGGCGCCGGTCGAAGCGGCCCCAGCTGAGCACGATCATGGCGTAGAGCGTGGCGATGAGCAGCGCGATCGGGGTCTCACCGATCAGCTGGGCGACCTGCACCCATCCGGCTTCCTCGGACACCGTGCCGGTGGCGGCCAGGGTGGTCAGACCGGTGTTGGCGAAGATCAGCAGCATCGGCAGCAGGAGGATGCTGATCACCGTGAACAGCCGGGGCGGGTCGTCGTGGTTGACGGTGCCGTCGGACATGATGTCCTCGGGGACCGGCAGCTGCCACCTCTTCCCGGCCCAGAGGCCGAACAGGTAGCTGGCCAGGTACCAGGTGGGGATGGCCAGGACGGTGCCGACCAGGAGCACCAGGCCCATGTCCGCGCCGATCTCGGTGGCGGCGGTGACCGGCCCCGGGTGCGGGGGCACGAAGGCGTGCATGACCGCGAAGGCGCCCGCCGTGGGCAGGGCGTACATGAGCACGGGGCCGTTGAGGCGGCGGGCCACGCTGAAGACGATCGGCAGCATGACGACGAGGCCGACGTCGAAGAAGATCGGGAAGCCGAAGAGCAGCGAGGCGACACCGAGTGCGAGCGGCGCGCGCTTCTCACCGAAGAGCTTGATCAGCGCCCCGGCCAGGACGGCCGCGCCGCCGGTGACCTCCAGCAGGCGGCCGATCATCACGCCGAGCCCGACGAGCAGGGCGACGCTGGCGAGCGTGTCGCCGAACCCGAACAGGAGGGTGGGCACCACCCCGGAGGCCGGGATGCCGGTGGCCACGGCGGTCAGGACGCTGACCAGGATGAGCGCGACGAAGGCGTGCAGCCTGAGGCGGATGATCAGGAACAGCAGGAGGGCGATGGCGCCCGCAGCGATCCCGAGAAGGGGGCCCGTCCCGTAGACGGGTTCGAAGTTCTCCATGACGGAGCCTTCCGTGGGTGTGCGGTGGTGCTGAGCTGTACGGGAGTACGACTCCGACCTGCTCTGGGGGCAGGCTCCGAGAATGGTAATACCATTTGTGAGGTTATGTGAACACCGCCGTTCCGTTCTGTTACACCCACGAGACCTGCGTCACCGGAAACCCGACTCACCAGCAACTTTCGGGTCCATGGTGACATGCGACACACTGGCACGTTCGGTGGTCACTCCGCGAGGGTCGGGGGCGGAGTGGCGCGTCGAAGCGGGTGGGGGTGTGCGGTCGCGCTGACCTCAGCCGAGGGGGTTGAAGCCCAACCCTGTGGTGGTTGGGCGCGCACAGTTGGGCCCTCCTCGGCTTGAGGGGGCGGGGGTGTGCGGTCGCGCTTGCGTCAGCCCGAGGGGGGTTGAAGCCCAACCCTGTGGTGGTTGGGGGTGCACGGTCCCGCTGGCCTCAGCCGGTGGGGGTTTTGAACCCTGACCAGTGGTGGTTGGGGGTGCACGGGCGCGCTGGCCTTAGTTGGTGGGGGTGT
>ANAW01000284.1:0-9705 GCA_000340945.1 Nocardiopsis synnemataformans DSM 44143
ACTGCTCGTAGGTCTCGGGGATGTCCTTGATCCCCATGTGCCTGCCGAGCTTGCGGTAGTAGTTGGTGCTGGCGGCGATCTCGTGGTCGCTTAGCCTGCGCCAGCCGTAGCCGTGGTCGTTGATCCAGCGCACCGGCATGACCACGAAGGTGCTCAGGACGTAGCGGTAGTCGTCGTTGCTGATGTCGTAGGAGCGGTGCATCTGGTTCATCCGGCGCAGCGCGTCGCGGCCGCGGCCCGGACCGAATCCGTGCTCCATGATGTCGTTGAGGATCAGCGCCGTGTCGTCGTAGCGGTGCTGCGTGCGCTCGGTGAACTCGCGTGTGTGCGCCAGCAGTCCGCCGACGCTGGGCACGGCGTAGGTGCGGTACAGGGCCAGGCCCAGGGCCTGTTCGATGTCCCACGGGAACTCGTGGCTGCCGAGGATGCGCACGATCTGCTCGCAGTCGCCCTCGGCGTCCAGGGCATGGATCCGGTCGCGCCACTCGAACCGCTTCATGGGTAACTCCAGTCACCTTCGTGCGGGCCCGCTCAGACGGGGCCGTGGTCTGCGGGTGTGGCACGCCCGCGGCGCTCCACGGGCCGCACTTTACCTGGAAGCCCCTTGTGTACAGCGGTTCCGGGAACATCGAGCGTGTCCGCAACCCGGCAGGGCGTCCGAAACTCCCGGGCTCGTCCCCGGCGGGCGAGGGCCCGTCCCCGGCGGGCGACACGAAGGGGGCGGGGGCCAGGCCCCCGCCCCCTTCGTGGAGCGCGTCTCAGGCGGCCATCCGCTCGGCCACCCGGTTCACCAGCGTCACCAGCACCCTCTTGGCCGACTCGCGCTCACGCGCGTCGCACAGCACGACCGGGATCGCGGGGTCCAGGCTCAGCGCGTCGCGGACCTCCTCGGGCTCGTACCGGTGGGCGCCCTCGAAGCAGTTCACCGCCACCACGAACGGCACGCCGCGCCGCTCGAAGAAGTCCACCGCGGCGAAGCACGTCTCCAGGCGGCGGGTGTCGGCGATGACCACCGCGCCCAGGGCCCCCTCGGACAGCTCCTCCCACATGAACCAGAACCGCTCCTGGCCGGGGGTCCCGAACAGGTACAGCACCAGGTGCTCGTTGATGGTGATGCGGCCGAAGTCCAGCGCCACGGTCGTGGTCGTCTTGGCCTCCACGCCCGACAGGTCGTCGATCCCGTAGCTGGCCTCGGTCATCACCTCCTCGGTGCTCAGCGGGGCGATCTCGCTGACCGATCCGACCATCGTGGTCTTACCGGCCCCGAAGCCCCCCGCCACGAGGACCTTGAGCGCCGCCGGAACGGGCGCCTGCGTGTCGTCAGAGTCGCTGGATGCCATCGAGAACCGCCTGGAGTACGTCCCGGCTCACCGGGCTCTTCGCTGTGTAGGGGGCGCGGGCCAACGCGAGGCCGCGGTTGAGCAGGTCGCTGAGCAGGACCTTGACGACGGCCACCGGGATGTCCAGGTGCGCGGACACCTCGGCGACCGACTGGGGCCGTCGGCACAGCTCCAGGATGCGTATCTGCTCCGGCTCCAGCGCCATCTCGTCGACCTCGGCCCGCTTGGCCGCGATCACGACGCTGATCATGTCCAGCTGCACGGTGTCGGCGTGGTCGCGGCCCTGTGCGATCACGTACGGCCGTACCAGCGGCCCGGCGTCCTGCTGTCCGGCCGCCGCGCCCTCGTCGTACCCGCCGACCGCGTCCCTCTGGGGCAGGCCGTGCGGGTCCTCCTCGGGCGGCAACTCGTTGTGCGCTTGCATGGCGTCCCCTATCGCGTGGCTTCCCCGGAACCGCCCTCGCGTCTGGGCGCGGCGTCCAGATAACGGCCCACCTGTTCGACCAGCACGTTCATCTCGTAGGCGATGAGGCCGACGTCGGCGCTCTCCTCGGCCAGCACCGCCAGGCACGCCCCGCGCCCGGCCCCGGTGACGAACAGGTACGCGCTCTCCATCTCCACGACGGTCTGGAGCACCTCGCCTCCGCCGAAGTGGCGGCCGGTGCCCCGGGCCAGGCTCTGGAACGCGGACGCCACCGCGGACAGGTGCTCGGCGTCCTCCTTGACCAGCTCGCGGGAGCGGCCGATCAGCAGTCCGTCGGCGGAGAGCACGATCGCGTGGCGGGAGCCCACCGCGCGGTCGAGCAGCTCGTCCAGCAGCCAGTCGATGTCCTTCTTGCCCGCGCCGCTTCCACTGTCACGCTGGGCGCTTTCGGGAGTACTCGTCACGGTTACGCGTCCTTGTCGGTGTCGTTAGTCTGCTGCTTGCCTTCGCGCCGTCCGCGGTCCGTACCCTTCTGGAACGCGGACATGTTCCGGCGCAGGCGCGCCAGACGCTCCTGGCCGTCCGGGGTCGCGTTCGAGGAGGAGGCGCCGCCCGTCGCGGGACCGCTCCGGGTGTCGGCCACGGGGTCGGCGGCCAGCTGCGGAGCCAGGTTCTCCTGGGGCCGCCGCTTGGGCAGCGGCGGCCGTCCTCCNGTCGGCGGAGGGGGCGCCGGGGTCGGGGACCGCGCTGACGGTCGGGGTCCGGGTGGGCAGCGGCGTCCTGGTGGGCAGCGGGGGGCGGTCGCCGTCCGCGTCGAGGAGGTCCGTGCCGCCCTCGGGGACGGTCCCGGTAGCCGGGGCCTCGGCGGCCTCGGCGGTCACGACGCCGCCCTCGTCCCCCTCGCCTCCGGCGGAGCCCGCAGAGTCCTCCTCCCGGGCGGGAACCTCCTCCTTCGGCGCGGACACCGAGGTCAGCACGGGCTTGACGCGCCTGCCGGACGACAGCTCGCCGGGCGTGCGGTCGAGGATCTCGCGCACGTCCCACACGTTCTCGCCGCTCTCGTCGGAGGGCAGCGGGGAGCGGTCGCCGGAGATCAGCTCGTGCGGCAGCAGGACGATGGCCTGCACGCCCCCGTACGGCGACGGGCGCAGGTGCACGCGGATGCCGTGGCGGTGGGCCAGGTGCGAGACCACGAACAGGCCGAGGCGCATCTTCTCGTTGAGGCGCATCACGTCGAACTCGGGCGGGCTGGCCAGCAGCGCGTTCGCCGAGGTGAACTCGCTCTCGGTCATGCCCAGGCCCCGGTCCTCGATCTCGACCGTCACGCCGTTGGGCACGTCCTCGCTGCTCAGGCGCACGTGCGTGTGCGGCGGCGAGAACATCGCGGCGTTGTCGACCAGCTCGGCGACCAGGTGGATGACGTCGGCCACGGCCGGGCCGTTGAGGTGCACGCGGGCGATCCGCTCGCGCTTGACGCGGGTGTAGTCGCCCGACTCGGAGATGGCGCCGCGCAGCACGTCGATCAGCGGCATGGGGCGGTGCCAGGTGCGGCCCGGCGCCTCGCCGCCCAGGATGAGCAGGTTCTCGGCGTTGCGGCGGGAGCGGGTGGCCAGGTGGTCGAGCTTGAACAGCTGGGCCAGCTGCTCGGGGTCCTCCTGCTCGCGCTCCATCCGGTCCAGCAGGCGCAGCTGGCGGTGGACCAGCGTCTGGCTGCGGTGCGCGATGTTGAGGAACACGCGGTTGACGCCCTGGCGCAGCTCGGTCTGCTGCACCGCCGCACTGACGGCCGCGCGCTGGGCGGTGTTGAACGCCCTGGCGACGTCGCCGAGCTCGTCGTCGCTGGCGGCCAGCGCGGGCAGGGCCGCCTCGGTGTCCACGCGCTCGCCCTCGTGCAGGCGGCGCATGAGGTCGGGCAGGCGGTTCTCGGACAGGTCGTTGGAGTCCTCGCGCAGGCGCAGCAGGCGCTCGGTGAGCACGTTGGAGGAGCGGCGGGCCAGCACGAACGCGAACCCGATGACGGCGGCGACGCCGAGGCTGCCCGCCACGGCGAGGACCAGGGCCTGGTTGGCCTCGGTGCGGGTGACGTCCGCGGCGTACAGGGCCTCGTCGGCGCCGATCGCGGTGAGCTCGGACAGGACGTGGTCGTAGGACTCGTCCCACGCGGCGTAGTCCACCGGCATGGACAGGTCCTGGACCTCGCTGGGCACCAGGGTCACCGGGTCGGTGACCGTCTCGGTGGTCGCCTGGCGGTCGATGATCTCGTCCTGCATGCGCTGGAGGTCGGCGTACTCCTGGCTCGCCAGCAGGTTCTCCAGCCGGGCCTCCTGGCCCTCGCCCTCCAGGTAGTGGCCGTTGGCCGCGAGCATGCTCTCGTAGGCGCCGACCAGCTCGGTGAACCGGCGCTGGTCCTCCAGGGTCAGCTCGTCGGTGGCGAAGGCGCGGGCGACCTGGGCGTCGGACTGCGCGAACAGGTCGACCGCGCGGAACATGTACGTCGCGGTGAAGCTCGGGTTGACCGCGCCGCCCCCGTCGCTGCCCGCGCGGGTCTGGCTGTCGAAGCTGTCGGCGCCGTGCAGGATCAGCTCGTTGTAGTAGTCCAGGACGTCGGCGCGGGAGGCCTCGCCCGCGTCGACCGCCGCGCGGATCGCGCCGATCTCGCCGTACTGCATGTGCAGCATCTCGATGTGGTGGCCGCTCTCGCCGGGGGCGATGTCGGCGAAGCCGATGAGCTCGCCCACGACCGCGCCCAGGGAGCCGTCGGTGCTCTCGCGGGCCTCGGTCAGCTGGCCCTCGATCTCCGGGTCCCCGGGGTTCTCGATGTGGGCGATCGTGTGCGACCGCTCCTGCATCACGTCCACGAGGCCGATCGCCGCCGGGGCGACCAGCTCGTCGGTGGCGTTGGCGCGGAGGCGCTGGATGACCGCGTCTCCGGCGAGGACCACGGTGAGGGCCAGCCAGAGCACCACCAGGGCGGTGGTGGGGATCATGACCATTGCGCGGATGCGGGAGGTGATGCTCCGACCGCGTCGCTTGGGTACTGCCTGCACGGTTCTCCTGTCGATCCGCGTCCGGGGTGTTCTGGGGGTGGGGGCCGCGGCCGCCGGGGGGAGTCGGCGCGCCCCGGCCCGCCTGTGCGCGGTCTCGTGTCCCGCGGGCTGCGTCCGTGGGGGGTTCTCGACACGGGACGTACCGCAGGGTAACCACAAACGCGGCATTTCGGCGTGGGGGATCGTATCCCGCCGGTGAAACGCTGAGACATCCGGGTGGTGGAGGCAGTCTGCCATGGGAGGCGAGAATGTCCACTTCTCGGGTGGCTGGTAGGGGTGTTTCCTCCTGTGAGGCTTTGTGACAATAGGGCAAAGGTCACATATGGCGGAGAGTATGGCAAGTCCTGCTCCGGGTGACCGGGATCGCCCTGCCCGAACCCGGTCGCCGCCGCGGAATGTCCGCGTTCGACCCGCGCCCCGGAGCCGCGCGTACTAGCGTTGCGTGCCGGGAAGAGGACACCGCGTGACGGGGGGAAGCGCATGGGCCAGCCGCTGGGCGGGGGACCGGTCGCCGTGGAGGCCGCGGTCGCGGGGGTCCCGCTGCTGGTGACCTGCGCGGCGGCGCTCTACCTGCGCCTACAGTACCGCCGCTACGGCCGTCCGCGCGGCTGGCCGGGCCTGTGCACCGCGGCCGCCCTGGCCACCGCCGTCGCCCTGGCGGCGTACGCGGTCTGGCCGCTGCCCGCCTCCGTCGACGGCCTGTGCGCGGCCCCCCTCGGCGAGGGCCGGACCGGCCCGGGGGTCCTCCCCGGGACCGCGCCGGAGGCGGGGGTCCTCGCCCTGTTCCTGGCGGTCGGGCTGCTGGCCCGGCACCGCTTCCGCCGCGGAGCCGCGGTCACCGTGCTGGCGGGGACGGCCCTGGCCGCGGCCGTGGTCGCCGTCCGCGCCACCGGCCTCCTGGGCCTGTACCCGTGCGCCTACGCCGAGGCCCCGCCCGGACTCGTGGCCTGGGGCGCGGCCGCGACCCTGCTCGGCTGGCTGCTCGCCCGGTGGGCGCTCCCGCCCGGGTACGCCCGGGGCTGGCCCGCGGCCGTCGCGGACCGCGCCGCGCCCGGGCCGGCGCGCAGGCTCACCGGCGCCCTGCTCGACCTGGGCCTGTGGTGGTTCGGCGCGGCCGTCCTCGCCGTGCTGGCGCACGCGCTCGGCGCCACGGGACCGGGAACCGGGGTGCGCACGGCCGCCCTGCTGGGCCTGGGCGCGGCCCTGGCCGCGGTCCCCGCGCTGACGCGCCGCGACCGCGCCACCCCGGGCGCCGCCTCGGTGCGACTGGCGCTGCGCGAACGCGGGTACCCGGCTCCCGCGGCCCGCTGGCGGGTCCTGACGCGCACCTGCCTGCTCCAGGGACCCGTCGCCGTCCTCCTCGCCCTGGGCCTGCCCTGGTACGCGCTCGCCGCGGCCGCGGTGCACGTCAGCAGCGTTCTGGTCCGGCCCGACGGCGCGGGCGTGGCCGACCTGCTGTGCGGGGTGCGCGTGTGCACTCGCGCCACCCTGGACGGCGCCCTGCCCTCACGCCTGGTCCGCTACTCCGCCCCGCGCGAGGAGCCCGCGGCCGCGGCCAGGGGCTAGGGCGTGTCCGCCGGCCAGTCGCTAACGCCAGGCCAGGTAGCCCAGCAGCAGCCCCGTGAACACCAGGATCGCGCCCAGGCCGCCGAACAGCACCCGGACGTAGTGCGACAGCCAGGGCGCGGACACGATCCGGGCCCGCTCGGGCGTGTCGGGGTCGTAGGCGACGGTCACGATCTCCCCGGCGCGGGAGGCCGTCCACCCGGTGTTCTCGTGCTCGGCGTGCACCTCGTGCCCGTCCTCGGTGCGGAACTGCACGATCATCCGGGAGGCCGTGGAGGTCTCGTGGTAGCCGATCACGCGTCCCTTGGCGCGCATCCCGTGGCGGCGCAGCCGCAGTTCCAGACGCGTGTCGCGCGTCACCGCCCAGAGCATGACCACCCCGGCCAGGAGCGGGATCAGGGGGTAGAGGGTGGCCATCGCGCAGTACGTCCTCTCAGGTGTCCGGGGTGCTCGCCCGGTCGGGGAAGGCGGCGGGGCCGACCAGGCCGCCGACCATGCGGGCCAGCGCCGTGTGGACCTCCTCGACGGGGCGCTCGGGCTGGAGCGTGCGCCAGTCCAGGGCCACCGTCACCACCATGCCGAACAGGGCGGACCCCGCGAGGCCGGTGTCCAGGTCCGGTCGCAGCGACCCCTCCGCGGCCAGGTCGTCCAGCAGGCCGGTGATGACCCCGATCGCCTCGGTGCGGATCTGGAGGACCGTGGCGTACCAGGCCCGGTTGGTCCGCC
Organism: Nocardiopsis synnemataformans DSM 44143; assembly: GCA_000340945.1. Classification (GTDB taxonomy): domain Bacteria; phylum Actinomycetota; class Actinomycetes; order Streptosporangiales; family Streptosporangiaceae; genus Nocardiopsis; species Nocardiopsis synnemataformans. The sequence continues at coordinate 7,104 of ANAW01000284.1, forward strand.
AGGCCTCCGCCATGAGCAGGCGGGCCAGGGACTCGTGCTCGCCGATGAACACCACCCCGGCGCGCAGCACGGCGGCGAGCGCCTCGCGGGGGGCGGTACCGGTACCGGGAGGGGGCGCCGCGCCCTTGAGCGTGTCGGCCAGGCGGGTCACGCCCCACTCCATCAGGGCCGCGTACAGCTCGCCCTTGCCGCCGAAGTTGTAGTAGACGGTGCCCTTGGCCACCCCGGCGCGCTCGGCGATCTCGTCGACGGTCGTGGCGCCGTACCCCTGCTCGGAGATCAGCGTGACCGCGGCCTCGAACAGGCGCCGCCGGGTGGCCTCGCGGCGGCCGCTCACGTGGTGGTCGGACGTGCTCGCACTCATCCGGTCCATTCTCGCCCATACTCGTACAGGTCGCGCCATGTCCGTCACCCCGGCGCACGTCACAGCTTCAGCGTCGGGTGGAGCGCACCCATCGTCCACACGCGCTTGCGTTCCACCGTCCACCACGTGAGCAGCAACGGCACCACCAGCCACAGCGCCATCACCCCGAACGCCGCCCGGACCAGGTCCGGATCGCCGCCGCCGATCATGTGGCGCAGCGCGGTCACGCCCCAGTGCAGCGGCAGGAACGGTCCCACGGCCTGGAAGAAGGCCGGGCTGGTCTCGATCGGGTACGTCCCGCCCGCCGAGGTCAGCTGGAGCACCAGCAGCGCCAGCGCCACCACCCGCCCCGCCGCGCCGAAGGCCACGTTCAGGTACTGCACCGTCGCGGCGAACGCGGCGGCGGTCAGCACCAGGAACGCGATCAGCAGCGGCCAGTTCCCCGCCTCCAGGCCCAGCAGCAGGTGCAGGGCGACCATCATGACCAGCACCTGGCCGACGCCGAGCACGAGCGGGGCGATCCTCCCGGCGAGCGCCACCCGCCAGGAGGGGGCGGAGGAGGCCAGGGCCCGCGAGGACAGCGCGGGCAGCACCATGAACACCACCATCGCGCCCACCCACAGCGACAGCGGCACGAAGAACGGCGTGAACCCCGTCCCGTAGTCGGGCGCCTCGTTGGAGACGGCGCTGTCCAGCCGCACCGGCCGGCTCATCGTCGACGAGGCGTCGTCGCGCCCCTGTTCGGAGTAGGTGGGGACCTGCTCCGCGCCCTCGTCCAGCCCCTCGGCGAGCTCGTCGGAGCCCGAGGCCAGCTCCTCCAGGCCCGAGTGCAGCTCGTCGGCGCCGCCGCTGAGCTCGCCCAGCCCCTCGTCGAGGTCCCCGGCGCCGTCGGCGGACTCCGCCAGCCCGTCGCGCAGCTGCGCGGACCCCTCGGCCAGCTCGGCCAGGCCCTCGTCCAGCTCGTCGGCCCGGTCCCGTGCGTCCTCCGCCCTCTCCACCATCGCGGGCAGGTCCTCCGAGAGCGCGGCGGCCTCCGCGCTCAGCGCGGCGGCGTCCTCGGCGGTCGCGGTGATCGCGTCGCGGTTGTCCCCGACGAACCCGGCCGCCGACTGAGCGACATCCAGGGCCTCCTGGAGGTCGCACAGCAGGGTGTACAGGTCGGGGTCCGCGGTCTCCAGGTCGGGGTGGTCCTCCAGGTAGGCGGCAAGGCGCCCGTCCACCTCCTCCAGGGCCGCGGTGTCGACCTCCGGCAGCTCCTCCAGGGCGGCGGACAGGGCTCCGGTGACCTCGGCGGCGTTCTCGGCGTGCTCCTGGATGGAGGGGATGTCCTCCTCCAGCCGGGGGAGCCACTCGTCGGCCAGCGCGTCGAGCTTCTCCACCTGGGCCGAGACCTCCTCGGAGGCGGTCGCGGCGCCGCTGGCCAGCTCCTGCGAACCGGCGTAGAGCTGGTCGAGGCCGCCGCTGAGCTCCCCGGCGCCCGTGTGCGCCTCGCCGACGCCCCCGGACAGCTCCAGGGAACCCTCCTCGGCCTCGTCCGCGCCGCCGGAGAGCTCGTCGGCCCCCTCGGCGGCCTCCTCGGTCCTGCCGTGGATCTCGTTGAATCCGAGGAAGATCTGGTCCAGGTAGCCGTTGATCGCCGACGCCGCGGCGGCCTCCTGGATCTCCCGGAACGCGCTTCCGGCCAGCTGGCGGACGATGAAGCTGTTGGAGTCGTTGTAGTGCGCCTCCAGGGTGGCCGGGGAGGGGGACTCCCGGTCGCGCGAGGGGGAGGTCAGGTCGGCGCTGAAGTCGGAGGGGATGGTCAGGGAGACGTAGTAGGTGCCGTCGGCGACGCCGCGCGCGGCCTCCCGGGCGTCCACCGGGTGCCAGTCCAGGTCCCCCCGCTCCAGGAGGGTGTCGGTGAGCTCGCCCCCGGCGTCGACCTCGCGGCCCCCGACCTCGACCGGCTCGTCCTCGTTGACGAGGGCGACCGGCAGGCGCTCCATCCTGCCGAAGGGGTCCCAGAACGACCACAGGTACATCCCCGAGTAGAGCAGGGGGATGAGCAGGAGCGCGGCCAGCGCGGCGGCGGGCAGCGGCGAGCGCAGGAAGGAGCGCACCGTCAGCAGCCCCAGCCGGGGCACCGCGAGGGGGCGCACGAGCGGGCGCGAACGCCTACGCCCGGCCACGGTCCCCGCCCTCCCCCCGGCCATCGCGCAGGATGTCCAGGCCGACGTGGCGGCGGGGCCGCCCGCGGCG
>ANAW01000285.1:0-41274 GCA_000340945.1 Nocardiopsis synnemataformans DSM 44143
GCCCGCGCCTCCGGCGGCGGTGCCGGTTCCGGAGCCGGCCGGGTCCCCGGCGGCGGTGCCGGTTCCGGAGTCGGCCGGGTCCCCCGCGTCCTGGCGCAGCGGGATGGGCCCCTGGGTGTCCGGCCCGGCGACCCCGGCCAGCTCGTCGGAGTCGGCGCAGGCGGCGACCACCGTCAGCCCGTCGTCCGACAGCTCCTTGAGGGTGCGCCACAGGTCGGCCTGGTGCCCGGGGTCCAGGCCGCCGTCGACGTCGTCGACGGCCAGCAGCCGGGGTTCGGCCAGCAGGGCCAGGGCCAGCCCGAGGCGTCGCCGTTCGAGCATGGACAGCTCCCGCACCAGCGACCGGCGGTCGAGCCCGCCCAGCCCCGCTGCCTCCATGGCCTCGTCGGCCAGGCTCCGCGCGGCGGGGCGCATGCGCAGCAGCAGTCCCTCGGACAGGTGCTCGCGGACCCGGAGCCGCTCGTCCAGGGGGTTGACCTCGTCCATCAGCCCGAGCGAGCTGATCCGGCGGACCCGGCGCGCGTGCCGGGGAAGGGCGTGGCCGTCCACGTACAGCGTTCCCTCCGAGGGGCGCATCCGGCCGGTCAGGGTGAGCAGCAGGGCGCTGCGCCCGCCGCCCGAGTCGGCCCGGAAGACGGTGAGCGTGCCCGGCCGGGCCGTGAACCCCACCCCCGTGTACACGGGACCCTCCCGGGTGGCGAGCCCGACGCCCTCGGCCTGTACACGAGCTCCGGTTGCCCGACGCATCCCTCGTCTCCTCCGGTTTTTGAACTGACCAGTCAGTGCAAAACTGCGGAAACCACCGTACAGCGCCCATACGCCTCCTCCGGGTACCGGGAGCTGTGGAGTGTCGCACAGCGCCGCCGTCCGATCCGGGGCGCCGCGCTCGGCTGGGTAATGGGATTGGATGGGAGGACGCGTACCACCGAACGAACGGGAGGATCGGGATGTCGGAGATCTCCGAGCGGGTCGCGAGGGTCCTGGACGACCCGGAGAACTGGCCCCGCGACCCCAAGGAGGCCGTCGCGCTCCAGCGCAGGCTCGCCGACCGGGTCCGCGTGGAGCCGCTGGACGTGGACGCGGTGCGGCTGGTGGCCGGACTGGACGTCAGCTACGCCACGGACAACACGGCGCTCTCCGCGGCGGCCGTGGTCATGGACGTGCGGACCCTGGAGGTGGTCGAGTCCGTCGCCATCTCCTCCGAACCGTCCTTCCCCTACATCTCGGGGCTGTTCGGGTTCCGCGAGTCCCCGCCGGTCCTGGAGGCGCTGGGACAGCTCAAGGTGACCCCGGACGTGTACCTGTGCGACGGCTTCGGGCTGGCGCACCCCCGCCGCTTCGGGGTCGCCTGCCACCTGGGGGTGCTCCTGGACCTGCCGGTGGTGGGGTCGGCCAAGTCGGTGCTGTTCGGCAGGCACAGCGTGCCCGGTGAGGAGCGGGGGTCGTGGACGCCCATGGTGGCCGGGCGCTCGGAGGTGGTCCCCGACTCCTTCGCGCTGGCCGACCAGGGCAAGGAGGTCCTGGGGCGCGTGCTGCGCACCCGCGCGGGGGTCAAGCCCGTCTACGTGTCCGTCGGCCACCGGGTGGACCTGGAGGGCGCGGCCGAGCTGGTGCTGCGGCTCTCACCCAAGTACCGGGTGCCCGAGCCGGTCCGGCACGCCGACAAGCTCTGCGGCGAGCACCGCAAGGCGGTACTCGCCGCGAAGGAGGGCCGGGACGACTGACCCGGGCCCGTGAGGGCGCGGGAACACCGCCCTACCAACTGGTGGGGACCGGGCGCCCCTCGTTGTACCCGGCGGCGCTCTGCACGCCCACCACGGCGCGCTCGTGGAACTCCGCCAGCGAGGAGGCGCCCGCGTAGGTCATCGAGCTGCGCACACCGGCGACGATCTGGTCGATCAGGTCCTCCACGCCGGGGCGCTCCCGGTCCAGGTACATGCGGCCCGTGGAGATGCCCTCCTCGAACAGCGCCTTGCGGGCCCGCTCGAACGGGGAGTCGTCGGCGGTGCGCAGCCGGACCGCGCGGGCCGACGCCATGCCGAAGCTCTCCTTGTACTGCCTGCCCTCGGCGTCGCGCATGACGTCGCCCGGCGACTCGTAGGTTCCCGCGAACCACGAGCCCACCATCACGTTGGACGCGCCCGCGGCCAGGGCGAGGGCGACGTCGCGCGGGTGGCGCACGCCGCCGTCCGCCCACACGTGCCCGCCCAGTTCGCGCGCGGCCTCGGCGCACTCCAGCACGGCGGAGAACTGGGGGCGGCCCACGGCGGTCATCATGCGGGTCGTGCACATCGCGCCCGGGCCCACACCGACCTTGACGATGTCGGCGCCCGCCTCGATCAGCTCGCGCGTGCCCTGGGCGGTGACGATGTTGCCCGCCACGATCGGCACCCGCGGCGACAGCGCGCGCACCTTGGAGACCGCGGTCAGCATCTTCTCCTGGTGGCCGTGCGCGGTGTCGATGACCAGGGTGTCCACCCCGGCCTCCAGCAGCTCGGCGGCCTTGCCCGCCACGTCGCCGTTGATGCCGACGGCGGCGGCCACGCGCAGGCGGTGGTCCGCGTCCACGGCGGGCGTGTACAGGGTGGAGCGCAGCGCGCCCGTGCGGGTCAGCACGCCCACCAGGGCGCCGTCCCCGTCCACGACCGGGGCCAGGCGGTGGCGGAAATCGTGCAGCATCCCGAACGCCTCGCGCGGCTCGGTACCCGCCGGGATGGTCATCAGCTCGGCGGACATCACGTCGCGCAGCTGCGCGAACCGGTCCGTGCCGACGCAGTCCGCCTCGGTGACCACGCCGACGGGCCTGCGGTCCCCGTCCACCACGATCACGGCGTTGTGCGCGCGCTTGGGCAGCAGGTTGAGCGCCTCGCCGACGGTGCTGGACGGGTTGAGCGTGATGGCGGTGTCGTACACCAGGTGCCGCTTCTTGGTCCAGGAGACGACGTCGGAGACCACCTCGAAGGGGATGTCCTGCGGGATGACCGCGACACCGCCGCGCCTGGCGACGGTCTCGGCCATCCTGCGCCCGGCGACCGCGGTCATGTTCGCCACGACCAGCGGGATCGTGGTGCCGGTGCCGTCCGGCGACGACAGGTCCACGCTGAGCCGGGAGCCCACGGAGCTCCGGTTGGGGACCATGAACACGTCGCTGTAGGTCAGGTCCTGCTGGGGTGCCTGGTCGTTCAGAAAACGCAATGCCTCTACCTCGGTCGAGACCGAAGGGGGTGGACCATCCGCCGCATGCCGCGCGCGGCCGCCTGTTGATCCCCCTCTTACCGGTCAAGTATGCCGTCACGAATTAGGTCGGTCGACCCCCGATCTGGCATGATGACCCGGATCCCCGCCGACACAGCCTCTCCCCGCCCCTGTCAGCGCGTCGTCGAGCGCCGGGGCCCGGGTGGGCGTTCCTGGAGAGCCCGCATGCCGCGTTTCACTTTCGCGCAAGTCAAGGAAGAGACCTACAAGGCGAAGGACGCCTGGTGGACGGTCTTCCTGGTGGACCCTTTGGCCGGACGCCTCGTCGTCTGGACCGCGAACCGCACCAACGTCACGCCCAACCAGCTGACGCTGGGAGCGGGGGTCTTCGGCCTGCTCTCCATGCTGTGCTTCGTCGCACCGGTCCTCGTGCCGGGCGGTGAGGACAGCAACTGGGCCTGGCTGCTGGCGGGCGGACTGCTCTTCCACCTCAGCTTCGTGCTGGACTGCATGGACGGCAAGATCGCCCGGCTCAAGGGCACCGGCACGGTCTTCGGCAGCTGGGTGGACTTCGTCTTCGACCGCATCCGCTTCTTCGGCTGCGTGATGGCGCTGCTGATCGGCCAGTGGCTGCTCACCGGACACGAGGTCTACCTGATCGCGGCGCCGGTGGTGGTCTTCTTCGACCTGCTGCGCTACCTCAACGGCCCCCAGGTCGCCAAGACCCGCCGGACCATGAACGCGACCCTCGCCGAGCTGACCGGTGACACCGACCGGCTGGCCGCCGCCCAGCGCGAAGCCGACCCCGAGGACGAGGACATGGGGGAGGCCCCCGCCCGGCCGGGCGCCCCCGCCCCGACCGGCCTCTACCCGCGCGTGCGCGACCGGCTCCTGCGGCACCGGGTGCGCCCGCACCTGTTCAGCGGCATCGAGTTCGAGATGTTCCTGTGCGTGGTGGCTCCGGCGACCGCCCTGGTCTCCCTCTTCACCCCGCTGAACAGCCTGATCATCCCGGTCGCGGTGTTCTCCGTCCTGGCGCTGGCCTTCTTCGAGCTGATCCTGGTGCTGCGGCTGTGGAAGGACACGAGCAGGTTCGAGGTGCGCCGCCGCCAGCTGCTGGCCTCGGGCGCGGTCCCCGGCGCGGTCGCGGCCCCGCACACGACCGGCGGGAGCTGAGCCCGCCCTCCGGCCGCGGGAACGACACGGGAGGGGCGGGTCGGCGCATCGGCGCCGGCCCGCCCCTCCCGTGTGTGTCACGCCCCTCGCGGGACCCGGGTCAGACCCCGGCCCTCTCCCTCTCGCGTCCGCCGCCGTCGCCGTTCGCGGCGCCTCCGGGCGCGCGCAGCGCGGAGTCCCGGCGCAGGAACCACGTCAGCTGCGGTTCCACCGCCCAGCGCATGCCCGCGCGCACCCACGGGGTGCACAGCAGCAGCGTCAGGGCCACGGCCAGCAGGATCGTGACGATCATCTCCGTGGGCCCGGACATGAGGCGGTACCAGGGCGACGCCTGCAACAGGACGATCACCACCGAGTGCCCCAGATACACGTACAGGGTGTAGGCCCCCAGGGACGTGAACCACGTGCGCTGCTTGGGCATCAGGGCCAGGACCGCGAAGGTCATCACCAGCGCGAGGACCATGAAGCCGACCCGCACGCCCAGACTGGGCAGGATCGGGTCGATGTCACGGTCCGTGAGGCTGTTGGTCCAGAAGAGCCAGGAGCGGCTCATCTGCTCGGAGATGGGCACGGCCAGCGCCGCCGTCACCCCCAGCACCAGCACGGACGCGATCCGCACCCAGAGCCGGTCCAGGTAGGCGAAGTGCTCGCGGCGCAGGCTCAGGCCCAGGACGAAGAACGGCAGGAAGCTCACCACGCGGCCCAGGGAGAGCGTCTCCCCGAGGCTCGCCGTGGCTCCGAACACCGAGATGAGCACCGCGATGAGCACGGGCCAGCGCAGCCGCTTCCAGACCGGCACGCTCAGGCGCCACACGAACAGGGCGACCAGGAACCACAGGGCGTAGGTCGGCTGGAGCACCGACATGGACTCGGGCAGGCCGCCGCGGTCCACGGTGTAGATGGACTGGTGGATGGTCCAGAAGATCAGGTAGGGCACCGCGAGCGACACGACCAGCTTCTCCACGCGGTTCGACGAGGCGTCGAAGGACCGCGAGAGGTAGCCGCTGATCATGATGAACGCGGGCATGTGGAAGAAGTAGATCCAGTAGTAGAGGGCACTGGCGGGCCCGTACTCGCGCAGTGGACCGATCGCGTGGCCGACGACGACCAGGGCGATCAGGACGAACTTGGCATTGTCCAGACGGGCGTCACGGCCTGGACCCGGGGCCGCCGTGGTGGGGGCGAGCGCGCCGTGCCCCGGTTCCTGACGCTGGGATGCCGGACTGGTCATGGATGAGGCCACGAGTGGACTCCGAGATCATCTGCTTCTGGGACGTGTGTGCTCTCTCCGGCCGTGCACGCGGACCGCGGGCCGACCGTGGGGCCGGAACGCGGGTGGCGCGGTGCCGCGTGGGGCGCGAGGGGGACACCGTAAGGTCGGATGAATGAACATGTGCTGCGTTACCTTACTGTGATGTAGCAAAGTATGCCAGCGGTTCTCCGGAGATCGGTGGAAAGTCGCCGGAGTCTTGCCTCGGTTGAGGTGAGGGTGGGGCTCGTGAAACACATGTGGCACGAGCGGCTCGGCAGGGGGTAGCTTTCCGTGTGCAGACACTAACCCATCCGAGCCACCGCCTTCCACAGAGGGTGACAGGTCCGGTCTGCTCCGGACCCGACCGGCGGAGGTCACGCGGCTGACTGTGTGGCCGCGGCGGACGCGCCGCTAGGCTGCTCTGGTCAGACGGGCGGTTCCGACCCGGTCGAGATACGGAAGAAGGCGGTGGAAGCCGTGCCGCACGCGGTGGACCCCAACCGTGCCGCTCAGCACGGGAACGTGGTCATGCGACTCCTCGACGAGCTCTTCCCGCTCGTGGAGGGGTTCTACGTCGACCTGCACAAGAACCCCGAGCTCTCCCACGCCGAGCACCGCACCGCCAGCGGTGTCGCCGAGTGGCTCACCCGGACCGGTTACGAGGTCCACAAGGGTGTCGGGGGGACCGGCGTGGTCGGCATCCTGCGCAACGGGCCGGGTCCCACGGTGATGCTGCGCGCCGACATGGACGCGCTCCCGCTGGAGGAGAGGACGGGGCTGCCCTACGCCAGCACCGCCCGCGCCGCCAACGACGAGGGCGCCGAGGTCCCCGTCATGCACGCCTGCGGGCACGACGCCCACACCGCCTGCCTGGTGGGGGCCGCCGACCTGCTCTCGGAGACCCGCGACGAGTGGGCCGGGACCGTGATGATCGTCGCCCAGCCGGGTGAGGAGACCCTCGACGGGGCGCAGGCCATGCTGGAGGACGGGCTGTTCGACCGGTTCGGCCGCCCCGACGTCATCCTCGGCCAACACCTGGGCCCGCAGCCCGCCGGACTGATCTCCCACCGCGCCGGGGTCATCCTCGGCGCCTCCAACTCCTACCGCGTGCGCGTGTACGGGGAGGGGGGCCACGCCTCCCAGCCGAACACGACCGTGGATCCGGTGCTCATCGCCGCGAGCATCGTCACCCGCCTCCAGGGCGTGGTCTCCCGCGAGGTCAGCCCGAGCGAGATGGCGGTGCTCACCGTCGGCAGGATCCAGGCGGGGACGAAGGCCAACATCATCCCCGACGAGGCCTACCTGGAGATCAACACCCGGGCCCTCAACGACAACGTGTCCGCCCAGCTGGAAGCGGCCATCGAGCGGATCGTGCGCGCCGAGGCCGCCGCCTCCGGGGCCGCCCGCGAGCCCGAGATCGAGCGCTTCCAGGGCGCGGGGGTCACCCGCAACGACCCCCAGAGCACCGCCGACGTGGCCGCCGCTCACCACGCCTACTTCGGCGACGAGTACGTCATCCACCTGCCAGACCCGTTCCCGGCGACCGAGGACTTCAGCTACTTCGGCCTGCCCGGCGACCCGCAGCCGATCCCGTACGTGTTCTGGTTCGTCGGCGCCACCCCCCACGACGTGTGGGAGTCCGCTCCCGGCGACACCCCGTACGAGAAGATGGGCAACGTCCCCAGCACCCACTCGCCGTTCTTCGCGCCCGCCCGCGAACCCACCCTGCGCGCCGGGCTCGCCGCGATCACCGTGGCCGCGCTGTCCTACCTGGGCGACGACAGCCCGAAGGCGGCGGCCGAGGACGCGTCCAACGACGCCTACGACAGCGCCTACCTCTCCTCCTCCTGGCCCGCCCCGGACGAGGACCGGGCCCAGACCTCCTGGCCCGCCCCGGGCGAGCATCAGGCCCAGACATCCTGGCCCGCCCCGGGCGAGGAGCGGGTGCAGTCCTCCTGGCCGGCTCCGGGCGAGGAGCGGGTCCAGCCCTCCTGGCCCGCCCCGGACGAGGACCGGGCCAAGTCCACCTACGACGCCGACATGGACGCCGTGATGGAGGCCCAGGACGAGGAGCACCGGCAGGAGTGGCGCGACGGCAAGACCGAGGAGTCCACGCTGTCCGCGGACATGGCCGCGCTGCTGGAGGACGACGACCGGCCGCGCCCGCCGTCCGGCCCCTCCTACGGGGGCCCGCCCCCCGACGACGACCGCCCCGACTCCGAGTACCGCCTCTGACCACGGATGGGGGAACGCCGACTGCGCCATCCCCGGGAGATCCCCCTTCTGGTCGTGTGCGTGGGGGTGACCCTGCTCGCCGTCGTGGGCGCGGTCAGCCGCGCCTACTCGGGGGAGCCCAACGAACCGCTGCTCCTGCTCAGCATCCCCGCGCTCGTGTACTTCGTGCGCGGGCAGCTGTACGCGCGCCAGCGGGTCAACGGGGTGCGCATCACCGAGCGCCAGTTCCCCGAGGCGTACCGGATGGTCGCCGACGCCGCCGCCGCGTTCCGCATGCGGCAGGTGCCCGAGGCCTACGTCGTGCTGGGCAACGGCGAGCTCAACGCGTTCGCCTCCGGACACGGCTTCCGGCGCTACGTGGCCGTCACCAGCGACCTGTTCGAGGTGGGTGACCGGCTGGCCGACGCCGACACGCTGCGGTTCGTGATCGGCCACGAGGTCGGCCACATCGCCGCCGGTCACACGTCGTTCTGGCGCCAGTTCGGGATCTCGGTGGCCAACGTGATCCCCGGCGTGGGCACCAGCCTGAGCCGCGCGCAGGAGTACACCGCGGACAACCACGCCCACGCGTTCTGCCCCGAGGGCATGCAGGGCCTGCGGGTGCTCGCCGCGGGCAAGTACCTGTACCCGGCCGTGGACTTCCACGACATCGCCGCCCGCGCCCGCACCGACACTGGCTTCTTCGTGCTGCTGGTCAACCTCCTGTCCAGCCACCCCGTGAACACGTTCCGCTTCGCCGCCCTGGCCGACCGCACCAGACCGGGAAGGGTCTTCTAGGAGAGGGCGCGGCCCGGCCCCCGGGCCGGGGCGGCGCACGGACCGGCGCACGCCGGAAGGCGTCCCCCGGCTCCTCCTTCCGCCCTACCCCTCCCCGCCCCGTCCCGTCCCCCCCCCCCCCCCCCCGCCCCGCCCCGCCAGCCGCGCAGCGGCCTGCGCGGGCAGCGGCTCGTGCCGCACGTACTCCCGGCTGAACACCCCCGTGCCATGCGAGATCGACCGCAGCTCCACCGCGTACCGGGTGATCTCCAACTCCGGCACCTCCGCGCGCACCACCGCCCGGCCGCCTCGCGCCGCCTCGGTCCCCACCACCCGGCCGCGCCTGGCCGACAGGTCGCTCAGCACCGCGCCCAGATAGGCGTCGTCCACCTCCACGGACACCTCGTCCACCGGTTCCAGCACCGCCAGCCGCGCCGCGGCCGCCGCGTCCCTGAGCGCCAGGCGTCCCGCCTTCTGGAAGGCCATGTCCGAGGAGTCCACCGAGTGCGCCTTGCCGTCGTAGAGCGTCACCCGGATGTCCACCAGCGGGTACCCGGGCCCCGCTCCGTCCCCCGACCCCGGTCCCGCGCCGTCCCGCACACCGGCCCCCGCGCCGACCCCCGTCCCGACGCCGTCCGCCATCTGCGCGCGCACGCCCTTCTCCACGGACAGCACGAACTGGCGGGGCACCACCCCGCCCACGATCTCGTCCACGAACTCCAGACCCGAGCCCGACTCCAGCGGCTCCACGCGGATCCGGCAGACACCGAACTCCCCGTGCCCGCCGCTCTGCTTCACGTTCCTCCCGGTGCCCTGCGCCGGAACGGCGAAGGTCTCCCGCAGCGGCACGCGCACCTCCCCGGTCCCGACCCGCACCCCGTGGCGGTGCTCCAACCGGTCCAACGCGGCGTCCAGGTGCGCCTCGCCCAGGCTCCACAGCACCATCTGGTGGGTCTCGGCGTTCACCTCCACCCGCAGCGACGGGTCCTCCGCCACCAGCCGGGCCACCGCCTGCGACAGCTTGTCCTCGTCCCCGGAGGACGCCGCGCTCACCGCCACCGGCAGCAGCGGCCGGGGGAAGCGCCACGGCGCCACGCGCAGCGGCCGCTCCGGTTCGGAGAGGGTGTCGCCGGTGCGGGCGTCGGGCAGCTTCGCCACCAGGCACAGGTCTCCGGCGACCGCCTGGCCCACCGGCCGGTTCTCGCGGCCGAGCGGCACGGACAGCGCACCCGTGCGCTCGTCGTTGCCGGTCCGGTCCAGCCCGTCCTGGCCGGTCAGCCCGCACGGGACGCCGTGGCCGTGCAGGTGGACGCGGGTGTCGGGGCCCAGGGTCCCCGAGAAGACGCGCACCAGGCTCACCCGCCCCACGTACGGGTCCACGGCGGTGCTGAGGACCTCCGCGACGAGCGGGCCGTCCGGATCGCAGGACAGCCCCGCCACCGGCTCGCCCTCCGGCGTGAAGGTCTCGGGGAACGGGCGCCGGGTCGGGTCCGGGCACGAGAGCGGCAGCTCACGCAGCAGTTCGCGCACGCCCACCCCGGTCGTGGTGCTGATCGCCAGGACGGGATGGAAGCCGCCCGCGGCGACCGCCTTCTTGAGGTCGCCGATGAGCAGGTCGGGGTCGAGTTCGCCGCCCTCCATGTAGCGCTCCATGAGGGCCTCGTCCTCGCTCTCGGTGATGACCTCCTCGACGAGGGTCTCCCGGAGCGGTCCCGCGGCCTCGCGCAGCCAGTCCGGCACCGGACGCGCCGAGGGGGCGGGCCCGGGTCCGCCCCCTCCGGCGCGTTCGGAGCGCCCGGGGCGCTCCGAACGCTGGGAACCGCCAGCGCCAGCAGACCGGTCAGAGCCGTCAGGGCACCCGGAGTAGTCGTAGTACCGCTCGGAGACCAGCCCCCACACACCGACCACGCGGCGGTCGTCCCCCGTGCCCTCCACCGCGGGGACGTAGGCGGGGTGGACGCCCGGACCGAAGGCCTCCCGGCACTGGGCGACCACCTCGTCGTAGTCCGCGCGCGGGTGGTCGATCCTGGTGACGGCCACCGCCCGGGGCATGCCGACGGCGGCGCACTCCTCCCACAGCACGCGGGTGCGGCCGTCCACGCCCTCCAGGGCGGACACGACGAACAGGGCGGCGTCGGCCCCCCGCAACCCGGCGCGCATCGCCCCGATGAAGTCCGCGTACCCGGGCGTGTCCAGCAGGTTGACCTTGACGTCGCCGACCATGACCGGGTTGACGGTGAGGACGACCGACCTCCCCTGCCGGATCTCGACCTCGTCGTGGTCGCTGGCGGTCGTGCCCTCCTCGACGCTGCCGGGGCGGCTCACCTCCCCGGCGGCGGCGAGCAGCGCCTCGACCAGGCTCGTCTTACCGGCGCCGGACGGCCCGACCAGCGCGACGTTGCGGATGTTCCGGGGCTCGTCGGCCCTCGGTACGGCTCCGGCTGAGGCTCCGGTTCCGTTGACGTTGCGATCTGCCATCCCTGCTACCCAGCCCTTCGGGGTCCGAGCGGTGGCCGCACGGAACGGGCACCCCGTCCACGGTGTGACCTGTGCCACTTCTACGGTCACCCTTCTCGGGCCGCACGGCAAGAGGTGGTCAGGGGCCGGAGCAGCCCGCGGGTGAAATACGGCATGTGCACTATGACTCGTTTCGGACCCCTACTATTGCCCCGTGCCATGGTCGGAGTCTCTCCCTCAGTTCAGCCTCGCCGGGACCGTTCTGACGGTCCTGCTGCTCCTCTTCGCGGCGCTCGGCGAACCCCTCCTCGGCAGGAGGGCGTTCACGTGGCTGTCCCGTAGACGGGACGGCGACGCGCGCGCCCTCACGCTCCTCCACGCCGTCACCATGGGAATCCACGTGCTGTGGGGCCTGGCGGTCTTCGGGGTGCTGCTGCTCTCGCCGGACTTGGCCGCCGCGGACCTGGGCCTGCGCCTGCCCGACGCGTGGGGCCCGGTCGCGGGCGGCGCCGTCGGCGGCCTGCTCGCCCTCACGGTGTTCTGGCTGCTGGTCAACGGGCTCCCGAAGGGGCCGCGGCGCTCCAACCGCGGCCAGGGCAGCGGCGGGAGGGGACAGCGCTCGCGGGGCAAGGGCGCACGCGGGCGACGCTCCGCCGCGCCGCTCCGCCTTCCCGAACCCGAACGCGACCGGGGGCTGCTCGCGCCGCGCACCACCGCCGAACGGGCGGTGGCCGCCGGGGTGGCCGTCACCGGGGGCGTGTTCGGGGAGCTGCTCTACCGGGGCCTGTTCATCCTCCTGGTCGCCAGCATGGGCGTGCCGCTGTGGATCGCCGCCGTGCTGTCGGTGCTGCTGTTCTCCGTCGCGCACCTCTACCAGGGCTGGTGGGGCCTGGTCAGCGCCGGCGCGTCCGGCACCCTCTTCACCGTTCTGTACCTGGGGACCGGAAGCGTCTGGGTGCCGGTCCTCGTCCACGCGGCGCTCAACCTGCGCTCCCTGGTCTTCCCGCCCGCCGACGTCCGCGAGGCGGGGGAGCGGGAGTACGAGGAGGGGGACCCCGACGCCTACGGCGAGTACGACGGCCACGAGTACGACTACGAGGACGGTCCCGCCACCGGGGAACTGCCGCTGACCGCCGCCGAGGACGGGAGCGCGGCCGGGGAGGCGGACACGGCGCCGCCGCCCGCGCCGCCGGTCACGGGAACTCCCGTCCACGGGACCCCCGCCCACGGGACTCCGTCCCACGGAGCCCCGTCAGGCTACGGCGACACCCCCGGTCACAGCGGTGCCGCCGTCTACGGCGGCCTCCCGGCCCAGGGCGGGAACCTCGGCCACGCAGACCCCTACACCCGCGGCGGCGCTCCCCGGCAGGACCAACAGGACCTGTACAGCGGCCTGTCCACGGGGGGACCCTCCCCGGACCGCGGCGACCACCTCGGTGGCGGGGGCGTCCCCGGCTACGGCGCGCACCCCCGCGGCGGCGACCCGGCCGGTCACGGCGGTCCGTTCCCTCCCCGCCGAGCTCCGGGAGGCTTCTCCCACGACGACGCCCTGGGCGGCGAGCGCCGCGACGAAGGGCACGCGGAACGCCGCCTGTACCCGGACGAGTGGATCGACCGCCGTTACGGTGACGGGAACACCACACCGGGGCCCGATCCCGACCGCTGGACCTGATCGGGCACGATGGTGGGGTGTCCGACGCCATTGACCACCCGCGCGCCCAACCCCGTGAGCACCGCTACCGGCTGACCACCTCCGACGGGATCGGCATCGACGCCGTGCTCCTGCGCGGCGCGGAGCCCCGCACCACCGCCGTGATCCTCGCCAACGGGTTCACCGGCACCCACCGCAACCCGAGCACGCGCGCCGTCGCCGACGCTCTGCTCTCCTTCGGTGACGTGATGACCTTCGACTTCCGCGGCCACCACGGCTCCGGCGGGCTCAGCACCGTCGGCAACGCGGAGATCCACGACCTGGAGGCGGTCGCCCTCCACCTCCGGGAACTCGGCTACACCTCCCTCTCCGTCGTGGGGTTCTCGATGGGCGCGGCCGTCGCGGTCCGGCACGCCGCCATCTACGGCGGAATGGACGCGGTGGTCTCGGTCAGCGGCCCCAGCCGCTGGTACTACAGGGGAACGCGCGCCATGCGGTTGCTCCACCTGGGCATCGGCCGCAGAGCGGGACGCCTGTTCCTGCGCGGCTTCCGCAAGGTCAGGGTCATCAACCGCGAGTGGGACCCCATGCCCGCCGAACCCAGGGAGATCGCCGGGGAGATCTCCCCGACACCCCTGCTGGTCGTGCACGGGGACTCCGACGCCTACTTCCCCGTCTCCCACGCCACCGCCATCCACGACGCCGCCCGGGAACCGCGCGACCTGTGGATCGTCCCGGGGATGGGGCACGCCGAACGCGCGGTGACCCCGGAGCTGACCGCGCGCATCCGCGACTGGCTCGCCGGGAGGGTCGGCGGCGAGGAAGGCTGAGCGGGGGGCTGAGCAGGGCGGATCGGCGCCGCGTCGACAGGTGTGCGCGTGTCGGCTACAAAGGACGGATGATCCGATCTCGTTCGTCCTCACCCGGGAACGGAACACCGTCGGACGCGGCCTCGACCGGGACCGCGTCCGACGACAGCGGTACCACCGGTACCACCGGCGCCACCGACGGCACCAGCGCCACCCCGCCCGACCCGTCCGCCCTCCCCGGCCTGCGCGGGCGGGGCTTCGCCCTGCTCATCGCGGCGACCGCGGTCGGCCTCTGCGGCTTCGCCGCCGTCCTGCCCCTGGTCCCCCTGTGGGCCACCCGGGGCGGGGCGGGCGAGTTCGGCGCCGGAAGCACCACCGCCGCCTTCATGCTCACCACCGTGCTCACCCAGCTCGCCATGCCCTGGCTGCTGGAGAGGGGCGGCTACCGCTGGGCGTTCCCGGTGGGCGCTCTGGTGATGGGGCTCCCCACCCCGCTGTTCGCCCTGACCGCCGACCTCGGCCCGCTGGTGGCCGTCTCGGCGGTGCGCGGCGTCGGCTTCGGCATGGTCAGCGTCGCCGGGACCGTGCTCGCCGCCCGCCTGGTCCCGCACCACCAGGTCGGCCGGGCCACCGGCTACTACGGGCTGGCGGTCGGTCTGCCGCAGGTGCTCATCCTGCCCGGCGGCGTGGCGCTGGCCCTCAACATCGGCTTCGACACCGCGTTCTGGCTCACCGGTCTGTGCTCGGTCCTGGGCGGGGCCCTGGCCTGGGGCATCTGGTACGCCGACGGCGGCCGCAACCGGGCGGCGCTGCGGAGCACGGTCCGGTCCGCCGCTCCGAGTTCCGCCCCGGACGCGTCCTCGGACCGCCCGCTGCTGCGGGCGCTGGCGGCGCCGCTGGTGCTCATGCTGCTGACCGCCTCGTCGGCCAGTGCGATCATCACCTTCCTGGCCATCCCCCTGGCCGAGGCGGCGTGGCTGGTGGGCGGCGCCCTGGCCGCCTACGCGCTGGCGGTGGTGGCAGGCCGCTGGACCGCGGGGATGCTGCACGACCGCCACCGGCGCGCCCTCCTGCTGCTGCCGGGCATGGTCGGCGCGGTCGCGGGGATGGCCCTGGTCACCGCCGCGCTGTGGTCGATCGGGGACGCCCCGGGCGCCGGGACGGCGCTGCTGGTGCTCCTGGGCGCGGCCGTGTTCGGCCTCGGCTTCGGCGCGGTCCAGAACGAGACCGTCACCCTCATGCTGAACCGCGCCGGTCCGGCCGGGTACGGACGGGCCAGCGCGGTGTGGAACATCGGCTACGACGCGGGTTCGGGGGCCGGGGCGATGGTCCTGGGACTGCTGATCCAGCTGACGGGCTACGGGCCCGCGTTCGCGGTCACGGCCGTGGCGCTGCTGGCCTCGGTGCCGCTCGCCCTCGGCGGGCGCGCGGCGCGCGGAGCCCGCTCACGCGGCTGAGCCCGCCGCCCGGGGCCGGGCGCCCCGGACGGCGGGCCCGGGACGGCTAGTACGACGAGATGTGCACGTGGTCGTAGTGGTTCTGGGTGTTGCTGCCGCGGTCCTCCATCCACGTCCACTGACGGGACGTGGAGTGCCAGATCTGCTGCTCCCAGATGATGTACTTGATGCCCAGCCGGTCGGCGTTGTCGATCCCGAACTGGGAGATCTGCGAGCCCAGGGACTGGTTCGCGGCCGAGGGCATGGCGCCGCCCGCGCTCATCATGAAGTCGCAGGCCCGGCCCACGCCGTGGTCGTCGGCGCTGGAGCGCAGGCAGCCGACCGGGTAGGGGGCGCCGAACGTCTGCACGATCTCGTCGCGGATCGCCGCCATGCGGGGCGTGGCCCCGTCCCAGCCCCAGCCCTGCGCGCTGGCCGGGATGCTGCCGTTGCCCGGGGTCTCGGGGATCTGCTCCGCCTCGTACTCCTCGATCTTGGCCTCGACCTCGTCGCGCTCCTCCTCCAGCGTCTCGACGAGCTCCTCGGCCTCGGCCAGCTCGGTCTGGAGCTCCTCGTTGACCAGGGCGGCCTCGTCCCGCGTCTGGATGAGATCGTAGATCTGCTCGGACTGGCTCTGTCCGAGGTAGTTCAGGGTCGCGGCGTCGGCGAACATGTTCTCCGGGTCGCTGGAGAAGACCACCTGGAAGGCCGGGTCGAGGCCGCCGCCGCTCTTGTACTGGGCGGAGGCGATGGTGGACACGCCGCTCCGGGAGGCGTCCAGACGCTCCTCGACCTCCTCCAGGTCCTGCTCGGCCTTGTCCACGCGTTCCTTGATCTCGTTGAACTGGAGGAGTTCTCCGTCGTAGCTCTCCTCCAGCTCCTCGGCCCGCCGGTTCAGTTCGTCGATGTCCACCTCGTCGTTGTCCGGCTCCGCCAGCGCCGTTCCGGGCAGGGCGACCAGCAGGGTCGCCGCCAGGGCGGTGAGGGACAGAGCGGCACGCCTGCCGCGCGGGAATGAGGGAGAAGTGGGTGTCATGTCTGCTCCGAGGATGGTCCGAGCGCATCCGGTTGGCCTGCGGCGTGTGACGGGGGGAGCCGCGGCGACGGGAGATGCTCAGCAGACCATACGAGATCTTGGCGTTACATGCCTAGTGCGTTACTCACGTGACTTGGGAGACTGCGCGGGGATGTGTCCGAAGATACCCGGAGTCGGGGACCGGACCGAACCCCGGGCAGCCGTCCCGGAGCCGGGCCCGCCGGACCGGGGCCGGAAGGGCCGTCAGCTCGCGCCGCCGAAGGCGCTGGGCAGCCGCACGCCCGCGGGCTCGGGCGACTCGGTCGGCATGAACCAGTCCGAGCGGCGGATGTCGCGCAGGGCCCGCTTGCGCGTCTGCGGGGCCAGGCGCTCGATGTAGACCATGCCGTCGAGGTGGTCGGTCTCGTGCTGGAGGCAGCGGGCCATCAGCCCGGTGCCCTCCACGGTGACCGGCTCGTTGCGCAGGTCCACCCCGGTGACGACGGCGCGCTCGGCCCGGGTGGCGGGGTACCACAGCTGGGGGACCGACAGGCAGCCCTCGTCGCCCTCCTGGACCTCCTCCGACAGCTCGGCGACCCTCGGGTTGATCACGTAGCCGATCCGGCCCTCGACGTTGTAGCTGAACACGCGCAGGCCCACGCCGATCTGGTTGGCGGCCAGGCCCGCCCGCCCGGGGGCCTCGACCGTCTCCAGGAGGTCGTCCACCAGCGCCCGGGTGTGCCCGTCGAACCGGGTGACAGGGGTGGTGGGCGTGACGAGGACGGGGTCGCCGAAACGGACGATGGGGCGCATGGTCATGTACCCCAGGGTAGTCGGGGGCGTGCTCCCGGCGGTACGGAAGCGGAGGATCCGGACCTCGGCGACCGCACGGGGCCCCTCCGGCCCGTCCACGGGCGGTCCGGGCCCCCGGCGACCCCGACAGAGGCCCCGAACGGCTCAGGCCGCGGCCAGGCCGGGGCGCAGGGAGTCGTCCAGCACCATCTCGATGTAGTCCAGGGCGGCCCTGCGCCGGGCCAGCGCGCTCTCGTACAGGGAGGGCGCGCTGACGTTGCGGCGCACGCGCAGGCACTCGTTGACGATGCGCTGCCAGCGGTCGGGGAAGGCGTGCAGGGCGTAGGCGCCCGCGCCGGTCTTGGAGGTGATCTCCCCGGTCTTGAGCGTGAAGTGCAGGCGGCTGACGCTCAGCACGCTCCAGGAGGGCGCCAGGGAGCCCAGGACGGCCAGGCCGCGGGGCGTGACCAGGCGGCCCGCCTTCTCGCGCCAGCGCCGCCACTGCTCGTCCAGGGAGCCCAGCGACCAGGCGCGCAGGCTCTCGGGCTCGTCCCACACGTCCAGTTCGAGCGGGTGCGGGCCGCGCACGGTCACGCCGTGCTCGGCGAGGATGTGCCACGTGACGGGGTTGACGTCGGCGCTGGCCCGGCTGCGGAACCGGCCGCCGATCACCGAGGCGACCGGGCCGCAGGCCGCGGGGTCGCGGGTGAGGTCGCCCCAGGTGACGTGGACGCCGTTGAACTGGGGGCCGGTGGCGGCGGCGCGGGTGCGCGCGTGGACGCGCCGCAGCAGCTCCAGCTCGTGCCTGCCGGGCGTGTGACCGGTGACGATGACGAAGTCGACGTCGCTGGTGTGGGGGCGGAAGTCGCCGAGGGCGACCGAACCGGTCAGGTAGAGGCCTTCGACCAGGCCGGGGGCCTCCTGGTCGGCGTGCGCGAGAAAGGTCTGGGCCAGCGTCTGCACCCGAGGGTGGACGGCCATGCTCACTCCAGTCTGGATGGTTCGGTGCGGATCTGGGGGCGCGGCCCGTCCGGAGGTGGGGAGTCCGGTCGGGCGTCGCGGCCCGGAGCGTTCCCGCGGCGTGTGCCGCCTGCGGGTACGCGCTCCATCTGTACCAAGTGTGAGCGGGCCGAGGGGGTCATGGCAAGTGATCACGCCGGACCCGCGTCCTGTCCCCCCACGTCAGGTGGTGTGCGGCTATGGAGGCTTGGGGGAGTGCGCACCCTTGACAGTAAGGGGTGCGGTGTGCAAACAGATCCTCGCGCGCGTGCGGGGCGGCCGGGGCGGGACGGCGCCGCGCCGGGCCGGGCGGGGACCGGCGGGGGCCGGACGGCGGTCGGAAACGGCGCGCTCCGAACAGAGGCGGAAATCCGCGTCCTCTCAGGCAGGGCGGCTGCCGCACATTCCGCAGCACGTGCATCCGCACCTGACGAATGCATGAGAAAAGCTTTGCTGGGTATTTCTCTAGAGAGGCCCGGACGAAAGCGGCTATTCGCCCGCCGGAGAATGGGGTGTGGCGTCCGCCATGTTCCGCCGAAGGCCGGCGGCCGGACGGGGAAGGAGGGCCGGTTCGTCGGGGCAGGTGGGGGATGTCCTCCTTCTCGGCGTCCAGGATAGCCCTTCGTCGGCCGGAACCCGCGTGAGTCGTACACCACTCTCCAAAGAAGTGGACACGCCCTGTTTTTTCGGCGATTGTTATGGTTCACGGAGACCTCCGGTGGTCATAACCACCACAGCCATTGTTCGCTTTTTTCCTCCGCGTAACACCGCAGAACCTCCGTGAAACTGAGCCGCTTTACGCTCGGCGGGCAAGGGCAGTTCTCCCCCCAGATGTACCGAAGGAGCCGTGCATGGTCCCGACGATGGTCCTCGTAGCCGACGACTCACGTGACACCCACCGCCGGGACGCCCTGTGGGGCCTGGCCGAGGCGGTGGCCAGCAGGGGAGAGGTGCCGGTGACCCCGGCCTTCGGCAGCCCCGACGACGTCGCCGCCACCGTCCACTCCGTCCGGGGGCCCAAGGTGGTCGTCCCCGCGTTCGTCGCGGGCGGCGACGTCGCCAGCGCCCACCTGCTCTCCCGGCTCGACCTCGGCCGTATGCGCGACTCCTGCCAGACCCCGCCCCTGGGCGCGGTCCCGTCCATCGTCGCCGACCTCGCCGGGCGGCTGACCGACTCCGGCTGGGGCTCGTCCGACGGCGTGGTCCTGGCCGCCGACGGCACCACCGGCACCGAGGAGCGCCAGGTCGTCATGGACGTGGCCCGCATGCTCAGCCGCCGCCTCGACTCCCCGGTCCAGGTGGGCTACCTGCGCACCTGGGCGCCGTCGGTGCTGGACGCCGTCGACCGGCTGCGCCGCCACGGCCAGGACAACGTCGCCGTCGCCGCGTGGAGGCTCGTCGACGGCCCCGACTTCGACCTGCTGCGGGGACTGGACGTCACCGCCATCACCGAGCCCCTGTGGCCCTCCGAGCTGGTCGTGGACACCCTCCTCGCCCAGCACCGGGCGGTCAGGGGACGCCTGGCCTGAGCCGCGGGCCCCGACGAGCCGACACCGAAGGTGACACCGCCGGACCCGCGGGTGATCGGAGGAGTTCGGGGCGCCGCGGCGCCGTTACCGGGAGCGCCCGGGTGGGTATGGGGCAAGCGGGCGGGAACTCCCCGCACCCACAAACGCGGTACCCGTACCGCGCCGCCTCCCGCACGGCGCGGCAGCGGCCGGACGCGACTCCTCCGGCGGCCCCCTGCTCCCCCCCGTCGGCGCGGAGGATCCCCCGCGACCGGTCCGGGACCCGAACAGCGCCCGTGCGCCGCGGACCGCACGGTCCGCGGCTCCGCCGACCCGTGAGGGGCCCGACCCGAACCGTCATCGACGCGAGCGAACCTAAGGTGGATGTATGAACGACGTCACAGCGCAGTTCGTCGATGACCGGCAGCGTCGGCGTCTGGAACGGCGCTTCGGCAGCCACGTCGGCGAATGGCTGACCGAACTCCCGGGGATCGTCGCCAGGATCGCCTCCGAGTGGGGGCTGACCGTCGAGGGGCCGGCCCCCCACGGCCGGACCTCCGTCGTCGTCTGCGTCGTGCGCCCGGACGGCGACCGCGCGGTCCTCAAGCTCTCCCCGGACACCGGCCTGGCCGCGTCCGAGGCACGGGTGCTGCGGATGTGGGAGGCCTCCGGGCGCGTGCCCCGCGTCTGGGAGGTCGACGACGCGCGGGGGGCCATCCTCATGGAGTGGATCGACGGCGACACCGTCGTGGAGGGCGGCCAGGTGCCGCCGATGGAGACCGTCGGCGCGCTCATCTCCCAGCTGCACTCCGTCGAGGTGCCCCGACGGGAACTGCTCGAACTGCGTCCGCTGACCTCGCGGGTGCAGTTCATCTTCGACCTGTGGAACCGGGAGCGCGCCGAGGGGCCCGCCGCCGAGGTGGTGTCCGCGTCCGCCATGCACCAGGGCTTCTGCCGGGCCCGCGACCTGGCCAACGGCACGGTGGACGTCGTGCCCGTCCACGGCGACCTGCACCCGGGCAACGTCATCGACGGCGGTCGGCGCGGCCTGGTGGCCGTCGACCCGCGCGCCTGCCTGGGCGACGCGGCGGTCGACGCCGTGGACTGGGCCCTGTGGAAGGCCACCAGCCTGCCCGAGGTGGTGCAGCGGGTGGACGTGCTCTCCGGCGCCCTCGGCGTGGACGGCGACCGGATGATGGCGTGGGCGCGCGCGTTCGCGCCCTGCCTGGCGGTGGCCAAGGCCAACCGCGGCCACGGCGGCACCGACGAGTTCGACGTGCTCATGGAGCTCTCGGAGGGGGAGGCCTTCGTCCTGTGACCCGTGCCGGGACGGCCCCGGAGGCTGACCGTCCCGGCACGCGCCGACGGGTCCGGCCCTTCAGCCCCCCGGCTGCGCCGAGCCCGCCCTCTCGAAGCGGTAGCCCCGGCCCGCCTCCGTGATCAGGTACCGGGGGCACGCCGGGTCGGGCTCCAGCTTGCGGCGCAGCTGCGCCATGTACACCCGCAGGTAGTTGGTCTCGCTCTGGTAGGCCGGGCCCCACACGTCGTGCAGCAGCTGGCGCTGGCTGACCAGCTGGCCCGCGTGCCGGGCCAGGATCTCCAGGATGTGCCACTCCGTCGGGGTGAGCCGGACCTCCTCGCCCTCCCGCAGCACCCGCTTGGCGCCCAGGTCCACGGTGAAGGAGGGCGTGCGCACCACCGGGGCCTCGTCGACGCGCACCGACCGGCGCTCCGCCGCGCGCATGCGGGCCAGCAGCTCGTCCATCCCGAACGGCTTGGTGACGTAGTCGTCGGCGCCCGAGTCCAGGCAGCGCACCTTCTCCCCGGCCGAGTGCCGCGCCGACAGCACGATGATCGGCACCTGCGACCAGCCGCGCAGCCGCTGTATGACCTCCATGCCCTCCATGTCGGGCAGCCCCAGGTCGAGCAGGACCACGTCGGGGTGGTTGTCCGCGGCCAGGCGCAGCGCGGACGCCCCGTCGGCCGCGGTGTCCACGTCGTGCCCGCGCGCCCGCAGGTTGATCCGCATCGCCCGGATGATCTGCATGTCGTCGTCAACGACCAGGACCCGCATCGGTCCCCTTCCCGTCTCCGGCGTCCGTCTCGCTCTTCTCCACAGCACGGAGCGTGAAGACCATGGTCAGACCGCCCCCGGGGGTGTCCTCGGGGTCGAGTCTGCCGTGCATCGCCTCAACGAAACCACGCGCGACCGCCAGCCCCAGCCCCACCCCCGTGCCCTGGGGGGCGTCGCCCAGGCGCTGGAAGGCCTCGAACATGCGCTGCTTGCCCTCGTCGGAGACCCCGGGCCCGCGGTCCACCACGCGGAGCTGGACGCTGTCGCCGTGCGCGCTCGCCGAGACCAGCACCGGCAGGCGCGGGTCCGGGTTGTACCGGACCGCGTTGGAGACCACGTTGGCCACCGCCCGCTCCAGCAGCCCGGCGTCGGCGCGGACGCGGGGGAGGCGGTCGGGCACGTCCACCACGACCGCCTCGTGCGGCAGGCCCAGCAGGGTGACGGGCACGACCTCCTCCAGGCCCACCGCGCGCAGCTTGGGGCGCACGTTGTCGGTGTGCACCCGGCTCATGTCCAGCAGGTTGTCGATCAGCCGGTTGAGCCGGTCGGTGGACTCCTCCACCGTCTCCAGCAGGTCCTCGCGGTCCTCCTCGGTGAGGGTGATGTCGGTGGCGCGCAGACTCGACAGGCTCGCCTTGATCGAGGTCAGCGGGGTGCGCAGGTCGTGCGAGACCGCGGCCAGCAGCGCCGTGCGGATGCGGTTGCCCGCCACCTGGCCGCGCGCCTCGGCCGCGTCCCACTCCAGCCTCTGGTGCTCCAGGGCGATGCCGATGTGCGCGGCGAAGGCCCGCAGCACGCCCCGGTCGGCGGCGGGCAGCACCCGGCCGCGCAGCGCCAGCGCCAGGTTGTCGGAGATCGAGACCAGGACGTCCGACTCCTCGGGGGACTCGCACGCCGGGGCGCCGACGCTGTGCGCGGCCCGCCAGCGCTCGTCGTCCAGCCGCTCCAGCAGGGTCGCCGACCGCTGCCCGAAGGTCTCCCGGATCCGCCGCAGCAGGGCCTGGAGGGGCTCCTTGCCCGCCAGGACGCTGCTGGCCAGCAGCGTCACCGCGTCGGCCTCGGCCCGGGCGCGCGCGGCCTGCGCCGACCGGCGCGCCGCCATCTCCACCACGATCGCCACCAGCGCCCCCACCAGGGCGAACGCGGTCAGCGCCAGCATGTTGTCCAGAGACACCGGCGGCCGCCCGTGCAGCGGGGACAGCAGCACGGTGAGCAGCGCCGCGCTCCACAGCGCCGACACCAGCGCGGGGCGCAGGCCGCCCACCGCGGCGGTGGCCACGGTGGCCAGCAGCAGGAGCATCGCGTCCGAGGCCGCGCCCACGCCCTCGAACAGGGGCAGCGCCATCACCAGCGACAGCAGGGTGGGCGCCAGCAGGGCCAGCGACCAGCCGGTCACCCGGCGGTGCTCGCCCAGCCCCCGGCCGGGCGGCGGCAGCGGCCACCGCCCGCTGCCCACCCGCTCGTGGGTGACGATGTGCACGTCGATGTCCCCGGAGTCGCGCGCCACGATCGCCCCGACCCCGGGGCCGAACACGTACTGCCAGGTGCGGCGGCGCGAGGACCCCAGCACGATCTGGGTGGCCTGCACGCCCCGCGCGAACTCCAGCAGCCCGGTCGGCACGTCGTTGCCGACCACCTGGTGGTAGGTGCCACCCAGCTCCACGAGCAGCCTGCGCTGCCGCAGCAGGTCGTCGGTGGGCGCCTGCGCCATGCCGTTGGGCGGCACCACGTGCACCGCTAGCAGGTGGCTGGGCTGGGGGTGCCCGCCCCGCGAGCGGGCGGCCACGCGGGCGGCCCGCCGGATCAGCGTCTCGCCCTCGGGGCCGCCGGTGAGCGCCACCACGACCCGCTCCCGGGCCTCCCAGGTCCGCCGGATCTCGTGCTCGCCGCGGTAGCGGGCCAGGCTCTCCTCCACCCGGTCCGCGGTCCACAGCAGCGCCAGCTCGCGCAGCGCCGCCAGGTTGCCCTCCCGGTAGTAGTCGGCCAGGGCCGCGTCCACGCTCTCGGCCGGGTGGATGTCGCCGCGCGCCATCCTGCGGCGCAGCTCCTGGGGGGTGACGTCCACGAGTTCGACCTCCGCGGCGCGGCGCACCACGTGGTCCGGGACGGTCTGCCGTGGGCGCACGCCGGTGATCTGGTGGACCACGTCGTTGAGGGACTCCAGGTGGTGGATGCCCACGGTGGACAGGACGTCGACGCCCGCCTCCAGCAGCTCCTCCACGTCCTGCCAGCGGGTGGGGTTGGGCGAGCCGGGCGGGTTGGCGCGGGCGAGGTCGTCGACCAGCGCGGTCCTCGGGGCGCGCGCGATCACGGTCGCGGTGTCCACGGAGCCGGACGGCAGCGGTGGGACCCGCTCCAGCCCCTCCAGGAGCGCGGAGGTCCGTGCGCGGCGGTGGGTGTGCGCGGCGGCGACCACGACGTCGGTGCCGCGTTCGGCCCGGCGGCGGGCCTCGGCCAGGGCGTTGTGCGTGGTGCCGACGCCGGGGGCCGATCCCAGGTAGATGCGGAGCTTTCCTCGTGCCACGGCATCCATTGTCGGGGCAGCGGAGGGCCGCCGCGGCCGGTTCGGGACACAGCGCGGGCCGGTTGCGGCCTCGGGCATGACGCGACGGCCCGGGTTGGGAATACTTGGGGTGACATACCGACGCACACGCCCGGGCGTCCCACGCGGGACGGGGCGGTGCCCGGCCGCCGCGCGCGGCCGACGAGCATTGGTGAGGAGGCGCGGCGTCCGTCCGCCGGACGGGTCGACGCCGCGGAGCCGATGACCTACCCCCCGAACGACGGTTCGTTCCCCGGTCCCCCCGGAGGGCAGCCCTTCCCCGGACAGCCGGGGCAGCCCCATCCGGGGTCACAGCCCCGGCCGGGCTCCCCCGGGCAGCCGCATCCCGGACCGCGGTCCCCGGAGGACTTCCCGGGGCAGCCGCCGGGCGGCCGACCCCACCTCCCGCCCGCCCGGCCCGGGTACGGCGCGCCCGGGGGCGCGCCGCCGCCGCAGCCGCCCGTCCCCGGCCACCCGGGACAGCCCGGTCCGCCCAGGCGCCCCGGCAGGGGACTGGTCATCGGCGGGTCCGCCGCCGCGGTCCTGCTGGCGGTCTCCCTCGGCGTCGTGGTGTGGAACATCGCCGACGGCCGCCCCTACGCCGAACTGCCCGGCTGCGGACGGCTGCTGCCCGCCGAGGTGGTGGACTCCGTGCCCGGCACCGAGAGCCCCCGCGCCGAGGGCGAGTTCACCACCGTCGAGGACGAGGAGATGGAGTACCTGGCCGAGGAGGGCGTCCTCGGCTTCCTCAGCTGCAGCGTCGGCAACGTCGAGGCCTACCCCCTGCACGTCACCGTCTTCCTCTACGAGTACGAGGACGGCGGGGAGGTCGTCGAGGGGCTCCACGGGGATCTGGAGGACGAGCTCCGGGACCGCGGGGAGGGACACCACCATGAGGAGCAGGAGGAGGGGACGACGGTCCTGGACTGGCGTCCCGTGTCCGCGGGCGACAACGGGTACGCGATCCTCTACGAGGGCGACGAGTACAGCGACGGAGACGCCTACGGGTCGGTGTTCTTCGCCACCGTCAACGTGGCGGTCTCGGTCTCCTACACCGTCGGGGACGACGGTGCGGGCGAGGCCGAGGCGCTGGACTTCCTCACCGACTTCGCCGGACGGGTGGAGCGCCAGCTCTCCCGCGAGGGCGAGCGGGCCTGAGGCCCGCCCGGGGGCGGACGGCCGCCCCCGGGCCCCGGCCGGGCGGCGCCCTACGGGGCGGGGATGAGCTTGCCCGGGTTCAGGACGCCCTCCGGGTCCAGCGCGGCCTTGACCGCGCGCAGCACCTCCCCGCCCAGGGGGCCGATCTCCGCCGCCATCCACGGCAGGTGGTCGGTCCCCACAGCGTGGTGGTGGGTGATCGTCCCGCTGTTGGCCGCGATCGCCTTCGAGGCGGCCCGCTTGGCCCGGCCCCAGCGCTCCAGCGGCGCGGCCCCGGCCGCCGTCACCACCGTGAAGTACAGCGAGGCGCCCGTGGGGTAGGTGTGCGACACGTGGCACATCACCACGGCGCCGCCCTCCCCGTCCTCCAGCGCCCCGGTGAGCGCGCCGGAGACCGCCGCGTACAGCGGGAGCAGGCCGCTCCAGGGGGCCGCGGTCTCCAGGGTCTCGGCCAGGACCCCGGCCGACAGCAGGGAGTCGCGCAGGTAGGGCGCGGAGAACCGGTTGTCCCGCCAGTGCGCCACCGGTTCGGGGCCCAGGGGGGTGCCGCCCGCCCCGGCCATGGCCTCCCGCGCCGCGGCCGCGCGCACGTCCACCTCGGCGCCGGTGCCCTCGAAGCCCAGGACCGCCTGGCAGCCGGGCACGGCCTCGCGCCCTCCCATGGCCGCACCCACGAAGGTCTCCGCCTCGTCCAGGACCCGCGCCATGGTCGGCCGGATCCCGGACTGGGCCAGGGTCCGCAGCGCGTCCACGCCCGTCGCGAAGTCGGGGAAGGACCACGCCTCGTCCAGCACGCGCTCGGGGCGGCGGCGGATCCGCAGGCCCACCTCGGTGATCACGCCCAGCGTCCCCTCCGAGCCCAGCAGCAGGCGGCCCAGGTCCGGCCCGGCCGCCGAGGCGGGCGGACCGCCCGTGTCCAGGGTGCCGCGCGGGGTGGCCGCGCGCAACGAGACCACCATGTCCTCGAAGCGGCCGTACCCGGAGGAGGCCTGCCCGCTGGAACGGGTGGCCGCGTAGCCGCCGACGCTCGCGTACTCGTAACTCTGCGGCAGGTGCCCGAGCGTGCACCCGTGCTCGGCCAGCATCGCCTCGGCGCGCGGGGTGCGCACGCCCGCGCCCAGGACGGCGGTCATGGAGGCGGTGTCCACCGACACCAGCCGGTCCAGGCGGCGCAGGTCCAGGCAGACCACGGCGCGCAGGCCGCCGCGCAGGGGCGCGACCCCGCCCACCACGCTGGTGCCGCCGCCGAAGGGCACCACGGCCACGCGCTCGGCCGAGCACACCTCCAGGACGCGCTGGACCTGGTCGTGGTCGGCGGGGTACAGGACGGCGTCCGGCGCCGGGTCGGCCCTGCCCGCGCGGCGCAGCAGCAGGTCGGGGGTGCTCTTGCCGCCGCTGTGGCGCAGCCGGGCGGCGTCCCCGTCGTCCACGTGGCCGGGTCCGACCACACCGGCGAGCAGTCCGCGCAGCCGCTCGTCCAGCCGCGAGGGGGCCAGCTCCACCCGCTCCTCGGGGACGGGGGGCAGATCCGTCAGCGGGGCCCGCAGCACCTGGGAGACCAGGTCGCGCAGACCGGGGTCGAGCGCGCGTGCCCGGGCCGGGTCGCCCCACGCGAACCAGCTCATCTCGGGCGCGGCCCCGGAGGAAGTGTCGTCAGTCATGCTCTACAGTTTTACACATGGCGTCAATACGTAACGTTGAAGACCGCATCCTGGACGCGGCCCGCGCCTGCGTCGAGGCCTTCGGGGTGCGCCGCACCACCCTGACCGACGTGGCGCGCCGCGCCGGGGTCAGCCGGCCCACCGTGTACCGGCGCTGGCCCGACGCGACCGCGCTCGTCGCCGACCTGCTCACGCGGGAGCTGCGGCGGATCCTCGCGGACGAGGGGGACGGCTCCGGCGGCGGGCCCGCCGGGGAGGCCGTGCGCGCCCGGCTGGTCCGGCACGCGGCCGGGGTCGCCCGCGCGCTGCTCGCCCATCCGCTGTTCGTCCGGATCGTGGACACCGAGCCCGAACTCCTGGCGACCTACACCTTCCAGCGCCTGGGCACCAGCCACCGAGCGGCCCTCGAACTGGTGGAGCCGGTCGTGGCCGAGGGCCAGCGCGACGGGTCGGTGCGCGCGGGCGACCCCGCGGTGCTGGCCCGCCTCGTGCTGGTCACGGTCCAGGGCACGGTCACCTCCCGCCGCCTGTTCGCCGACGTCACCGACGAGTCCGGCCTCGTCGACGAGCTCGCCGCCCTCCTGGACGGCTACCTCCGCCCGCCGAACCAGGAGAGCCCATGAGCCCCGCGATCCACACGTCCTCCTCCCTCAACACCGCCCGGCGCGCGGCGGACCTCGCCGCGCTGGAGCGCGACCCCCGGATCGACCTCCTGGTCGTGGGCGGGGGAGTGACGGGCGCCGGCGTCGCGCTCGACGCCGCCTCGCGCGGCCTGTCCACCGTCCTGGTCGAACGCCACGACCTGGCCTTCGGCACCAGCCGCTGGAGCTCCAAGCTGGTCCACGGCGGCCTGCGCTACCTGGCCAGGGGGCAGGTGGCCATCGCCTACGAGAGCGCACGCGAGCGCGACGTCCTCATGCGGGTCACCGCGCCCCACCTGGTGCGGCCCCTGCCCATGGTCGTCCCGGTCCACCGGGGGACCGGGCTGTCGCACGCCCTGCTCGTCCGCGCCGGGGCGGGGATGGGCGACCTGCTGCGGGTCCTGGCCGGGACCCCGGGCGCGGTGCTGCCCCGGCCCCGCGTGGTCGGTCCGCGCCAGACCCTGCGCCTGGTCCCCGGCGTCGCGCGGCGGGGGCTGCTCGGCGGCGTCGTGACCTTCGACGGCCAGCTCGTGGACGACGCGCGCCTCGTGGTCGCCCTGGCGCGCACCGCCGCCCGCGAGGGCGCCCGGATCCTCACCCGCTGCTCGGCCGAGAGCCTGGCCGCCGACGGCGCCGTGCTGCGCGACGGCGTGACGGGCCGGATCGTCCCCGTGCGCCCGCGCGCGGTCGTCAACGCCACCGGAGTCCACGCCGACCGGCTCGACCCCCACGTGCGGCTGAGCCCCAGCCGGGGCAGCCACCTGGTGCTCGACGGCGCCTCCCTGGGCCGCCCCCGGGCCGCGCTCACCGTGCCGGTCGACGGCAGCGCCAGCCGCTTCGTGTTCGCCCTGCCCCAGCCGGACGGCCGGGTCCTGGCCGGGCTCACCGACGAACCCGTGGACGGCCCCGCCCCGGACGTGCCCGAGGTGCCCGACAGCGACGTGGACTTCCTGCTCGGTCAGTTCAACCGGGCCCTGGAGACCCGCCTGGACCGCGGCGACGTCCTCGGCGCCTTCGCCGGTCTGCGCCCGCTGGTGCGCGGGGCCGGGGACAGCGCCGACCTGTCCCGCGAGCACTCCGTCACGGTCGCCCCGAACGGCACCGTCACCGTGGTCGGCGGCAAGCTCACCACCTACCGCGCCATGGCCGAGCAGGCCGTCGACACCGCGGTGCGCTCCCGCGGGCTGTCCGCGAGCCCCTGCCGGACCCGCGCGCTGCCCCTGGTCGGCGCCGCCCCCCACGAGGAACTGGACGCCGTGGCCGCCCCGCGCCGCCTGGTGGCCAGGTACGGCACCGAGGCGGCCGACGTGCTGGCCGAGGCCGACGCCGATCCGGAGCTGCTCACCCCCCTCGTCCGCGGGGTCACGGGTGCCGAACTCCGGTTCGGGGTGCGCCACGAGGGGGCCATGGACGCCGCTGACCTGCTGGACCGCCGCACCCGGGTCGGGCTCGTACCCGCCGAGCGGGCCGCGGCCGAGGCCGCCGCGGAGGAGGCGCTCGGGGCCGTGGGCTGAGCGGCGGGCCGGACCGGGGGAGACGGGCCGGAGAACGCGCGGGATTTCGGGGACTCACCACACCCGCATCCCCTGTCCCACAGGGGTCTGATCGCGTAAGGTCGTAGCCGTTCCCGCCGCCCCTCCCCCGAAGGCGGTCCCAGGACGCTCCCGCAGCCGCCCCCTCCCACGGTTCGCCTGCCCACTGAGCCGCCCCGCCGAAGGAGTCCTCCCATGCCCACGCTCGTCTCCGTGCCGGCTCTGGCCAAGGCCGAGGACACCGTCCTCACGGGTGTCCCTGACGAGTACCGGCACTACTTCAACGGACGGCCGCCGGTCCCCTTCACCAAACGCCACTGGGAGTTCCCCGGGGAGCCCGCGGGCGTGCCGCTGGCCCGCGCCTTCCTGGACACCTGCGCGGCCACCCGGGACAGCGACTACCGGTACGTCTTCTCGCTGCTGGGCACCGAGCTGGCGACCAACGCCATCCGGCACAGCCGCTCCGGCGAGGAGGGCCAGACCTTCGTGCTGCGGGTGACCCGGGCGCCCAACGGGCTCACGCTGGTCTGCCGGGACAACGGCAGGCCCACGCGCTCCCAGCCCGGAGGGGACGGCCCGCTGAGCGCCGGACCGCTGGAGGGCGACCGGCTCACCGCGGAGAACGGCCGGGGCCTGGCCCTGGTCGACAGCTTCGCCACCGCCTGGGGCGACAACGGCCACCCCAGCATCCGCAAGGTGTGGTTCCACCTGGCCTACGACCTCACCGGCAGCTCCTGGCCCGCCGCCTGAGCCCTTCGGGCACGGAGGGGACCTGGGAGGGGCGTGCGAGCGCCTGAGACCTGCCGGGGACGGGGCGGGGGAGACCCGGGCGGGGCGTCCGCCCTTGCCACCCGGACGCGGGCGTGCCAGCATACTGACCAGTAGCCGCATGTGGCGCAGATCACGGGACGGCGCGATCCCCGATCCGCACGGGCCCGCGGGCCCCGTAACACCGCACGCGGTTCCCCAGGCCGGCACCCTCACCTCCGCGGTCCGCGACGGCCGGCCGCTCCCCCCGACCGCCGAACCGCGCCCCCGCGCGGGGCCCGCCCCGAGGTGTCCTCCCATGGATTCCACCATCGCCACGATCGCGCTCCCGGCGGCACTCGCCGTCATCATGCTCGGACTCGGCCTGAGCCTGACCGTCGGGGACTTCGTCCGGCTGACCAGGATGCCCGGCACGGTCGCGCTCGTCCTGGGCTGCCAGATCCTCGTCCTGCCCCTGGTCTGCCTCGTCCTCGTCCTGCTCTTCGACCCGCCGCCCGCCCTGGCGGTCGGCATGATGCTGCTCGCCGCCTCGCCCGGCGGCACCACCGCCAGCCTGTACAGCTACCTGTTCCGCGGCAACGTCGCGCTCAACATCTCCCTGACGGCGCTCAACTCCCTCACCGCCATGGTGACCCTGCCGCTGATCACCAACCTGGCGATCGCCCGCTTCATGGGCGACGGCGACACCCTCGGCCTCCAGGTCGGCAAGGTCCTCCAGGTGTTCGCGGTCATCCTGGTCCCCGTCGCGGTCGGCATGCTCGTCCGGGCGCGGGCGGACGCCTTCGCCCGGCGCATGGAGAGGCCGGTCAAGATCGCCTCCGTCGCGGTGCTGTTCGGCGTCATCGTCGTCGCGCTCTACCAGGAACTCGACAACATCGGCGACTACATCGTGTCCGTGGGGCTGATGGTGCTGCTGTTCAACGTCGCCAGCCTCACCATCGGCTACTGGGCGCCGCGCGTCCTGGGCACCGGACGCCCCGAGGCGATCGCCTCCTGCATGGAGATCGGCCTGCACAACACCACGCTGTCCCTGGCCATCGCGCTCAGCCCGGCCCTGCTCGGCAACACCGAGATGGCCGTCCCGTCGGCGGTGTACGGCGTGCTGATGTTCTTCACCGCGGCCGCCACCGGCCTGCTGATCACCCGCAGGGGCGCCCGCGAGGAGGCCCCGGCGCCCGGACGCTGACCGGCTCCCGCCGGGTGCCGTCCCGCCGGACCCGGCCGGGTCCGCTCACCTGCTGTCGAGGTAGGCGAGCACCGCGCGCACCCGGCGGTGCCCGCTGTCGGAGGGCGAGAGCCCCAGCTTGGCGAAGATGTTGCCGACGTGCTTGTGCACCGCGTTCTCGGTGACCACGATCCGCTCGGCGATCTCCCCGTTGTCGAGCCCCTCCGCCATCAGCGCCAGGACCTCGTTCTCGCGCCGGGTGAGCGACTCCAGGGGGTCGCGGACCCGGCGGGCCAGCAGCTGCTGCACCACCGCCGGGTCCATCACCGTGCCGCCCCCGGCCACCCGCCGCAACGCGTCCACGAACTCGCTCACCCGGCCCACCCGGTCCTTGAGCAGGTAGCCCACCCCGCCGCGGCCGTCGGCCAGCAGCTCCCCGGCGTAGTCCCTCTCCACGTACTGCGAGAGCACCAGCACCGGCAGCGCCTCGTGCCTGCGGCGGGCCCCGATCGCCGCGTGGATGCCCTCGTCGCGGAAGTCCGGCGGCAGCCGCACGTCCACGATGGCCAGGTCGGGCCGGTGGCGGTCGACGGCGTCGGCGAAGGCCGTCGCGTCCCCGGCCACCTCGGCCACCTCGAAGCCCCTGGTGGAGAGCAGCAGCTCCAGCCCCGCCGACAGCAGCACGTTGTCCTCGGCGATCACGATCCGCACGGCATCTCCACGTCGATCACGGTCGGCCCGCCCGCCGGGCTGTCCACGCGTACCGTACCGTCCAGGGCGGCCACCCGGCGGCGCAGTCCCCGCACCCCGCTGCCGCGCTCCTCGTCCACCCCGCCCGAGCCGTCGTCGCGCACCGTCACCCGCAGCACGCCGTCCGCCCGCTCCAGGCGCACGGAGATCTCCTCGGCCCCGCTGTGCTTGACCGCGTTGGTGACCGACTCGGTGACCACGAAGTAGGCCGCGGTCTCCGCCGCCACCGGCAGCGTGCCCAGCTCGCCCACGTCCAGGCGGGTGGGAACGGTGGTGCGGGCGGCCAGCGCGGTCAGCGCCCCGGCCAGGCCCCGGTCGGCGAGGATCGGCGGGTAGATGCCCTGGATCACCTCGCGCAGCTCGGCCATCGCCTCCTCGGCGCCCTCGTGGGCGTTCCTGAGCAGCGCGGCCACGGCCGGGTTCTCCACCGCCTCCCGCGCCACGCCCAGCTGCATCGCGATCGCCACCAGCCGCGCCTGGGTACCGTCGTGCAGGTCGCGCTCGATCCTGCGCAGCTCCGCGCCGTGCGCGTCCACCACGTCGGCGCGCGTGCGGCTCAGCTCGTCCACCCGGGCCGCCAGCAGCTCCGCCTCGGTGGGGGCCAGCAGCGCCAGGGTCATGCGGGCGTGGGCCCGGGCCGCGGGGAC
The DNA here is from genome assembly GCA_000340945.1 of Nocardiopsis synnemataformans DSM 44143. Taxonomy (GTDB): domain Bacteria; phylum Actinomycetota; class Actinomycetes; order Streptosporangiales; family Streptosporangiaceae; genus Nocardiopsis; species Nocardiopsis synnemataformans. The sequence continues at coordinate 32,220 of ANAW01000285.1, forward strand.
GGCCGCGCCCAGGCCCAGCGCGAACCCGACCACCGTGTACCCGACTCCGGTGGCCAGCGCCGCGCCCCAGTCCAGCACCGGAAGCCACAGGAGCTGCAACGGCTCCGCCTCCGGGACCGCCCACCAGAACAGGTACTGCGGCGCGCTCAGCGGCATCGCCAGGGCCAGCAGCCCCACGAACCCCAGCACGGTGCTGGCCAGCGCGAACGCGGGCAACCACAGCAGGACCCGGCGCGTGGACGGCCGACCCCACAGCTCCCGGAAACCGGACGCCTCCCCGCCGCGGACGCGCGGGAGCGGCACGCCCAGGAAGCGGGAGGCCCACTCCTGGTGCCAGGAGGCCCACCGGCTGAGGAGCCCCACCCAGCGCGGGAGCAGCACGAACCCCAGGCCGCCGACCGGGATGGTCAGCGCCACGGCCAGGGTCAGCGGCAGCATCGCCAGCGTCACCAGGCCCGAGCCCAGGACCACCAGCAGGTACGTGCTGGCCCTCAGCGCCCGCCTCCAGACCACACCCATCCCCGCCGTCCCTTCCTCACGCCCGTCGACCAACGACAGTCTGGTCCATCGCGGACACCCCGGGCACTACAGCCAGCCACCGTCTCCGGCGGGGGGCGGGCTGTCGGGCGCGGACTGTCGTGGGCCGGGGGCACACTGGCGGCATGCACGCGACCCCTCCCGCCCACCGCTCGCCCAGCTGGGAAGGAGCCGACCGACCGTTCCTGCCCCGGGCCGGGAGCGAACGCGAGGTCCTCACCGCCTACCTCGACTGGCATCGGGCCACCTTCGCGGCCAAGTGCGCCGGGCTCACCCCGGAGCAGCTCTCCGCGAGATCGGTGGAGCCCTCGGACATGAGCCTGCACGGACTGGTCCGGCACCTGGCCGGGGTCGAGCGGTGGTGGCTGCGCATCCGGTTCGCGGGCGAGGAGCTGCCGCTGCTGTACTACTCCGACGACGATCCCGACCAGGACTTCGACGACGTGGCAGGCGACCCGGCCGAGGCCTTCGCCCTCTGGCGCGAGGAGGCCGCCCGAGGGCGGGAGATCGCCGCCGCCTTCCCACTGGACGCGATCGGCGGACCGGACCACGGGGACCCCGTCCAGTTGCGGACCGTGCTGGTCAGGCTCATCGCCGAGTACGCGCGCCACAACGGCCACGCCGACCTGCTGCGCGAGCGCGTCGACGGCTCCACCGGGCACTGACATCGTGGGCGGGGAGCCCCCACCCGCCTTCCGGAACGGAGCACGACCGATGAGCGCGGCGACCGACTCCCCGCCGACCGGCGCGTCCGGCCCCGTGCCGTCCCGCCACTGGACGGCGCTGGACGCCCGGGCCGGTCCCACGCGCCGCAGGTTCGCCGCCGACGCCGCCGTGGCCCTCCTCCACCTGCTGCTCTCCGGAGGCCTGCCCGCCCCGCACACGCTGGGCGTCGAACCGCTGGACTGGGTGCGCCCGGTCCTGTGCGCCGTGGTCGCGGCCGGGATCGTGCTGCGCTGGAGGTGGCCCGCCGCCTCCTTCGGCGCGGTGCTCGCGGCCGGTCTCGCGGCCACCGCCGCGGGGTGGGGCCAGGTGCCGCTGGCCGCCGCCGCGTGGGCGCTGTACCCGCTCGCGCTGACCGCCGAGCGCGGCCCCACCCGGCCGCGGCACGGGCTCTACCTGCTGGCGGGCGTCCTCGCCGTCGTGGCCGTCGGGTCCAACGGCGCGGCCCTGGACGGGCTGATCCGCGACCTCGGCGTCGGCTCGGTGCTCCTCGGCCTGTCCTGGCTGCTGGGCCGCTCCGTCCGGGAGCGCAGCGTCCAGGAGGCGCGCGCGGTCGCCGCGGTGGCGCGCGAGGCCCGGGTCCGGGAGCGGCTGCGGGTGGCCCGCGAGGTGCACGACGTGGTGTCCCACACCCTGGGCGCGGTCGGCATGCGTGCCGGGGTGGCGCGCTACACGGGAGGAAGCGCCGAGGACCTGCGGGCGGCCCTGGCCGACATCGAGGCCGCCAGTCGCGAGGCCTCGGACGAACTCCGCCGGGTCCTGGTGTCCCTGCGCGGCGAACACGACGCGCTCCCGGGGCCGCGGCCGGGACCGGCCGACCTGGAGGCCCTCGTCGCCACCGCGGGGAGCACGGGGATCACCTGCCGCCTCCGGGCGGAGGGGGCCGCGGCGCTGCCCCCGGCCGTGGCGGCCAGCGTCCACCGCGTGGTCCAGGAGGCGCTCACCAACGCCATCCGGCACGCGCCCGGCTCCACCTGCGAGGTCACCGTCCTGGGCGGCGCCGCCGCCGTGGAGGTGGAGGTCACCGACACCGGACCCGCGCCCGGCCGCGTTCCCGTGCCGGGCAGCGGAACCGGCCTGGCCGGGATGGCGGAGCGCGTCGCCGCGCACGGCGGCACCCTCTCCGCGGGGCCGCTACCCGGCGGCGGCCACCGTCTCCGCGCGCGCATCCCCTTCGGGCCCGGGTGAGGCCGCGACGGACACGGTGAGCCGCGTACCGAGGCCCGTCCAGCGGGAACGCGCGGCGCGCCCGCGTGCTGGACGAGGCCCACGTGTCGGGTGGTGTCCGTGTGCCGGACGGTGTCCGCGTACTGGGCCCCCGTAACCGGGGGTGTCGGCGTGCCCGCGTGCCGGACGAGGCCCACGTGTCGGGTGGTGTCCGTGTGCCGGATGGTGTCCGCGTACTGGGCCCCCGTAACCGGGGGTCGGCGCGCCCGTCTGGCGGGAGGTACCCGTGCGCTGGGTGGTGTCCGTGTGCCAGATAGGTGCCTATGTGGCGTGAGTTAGTTGAGCGCTGGGCGGTGCCCATGTGCCGGAAGGCGGCGGGACAAGGGGGCCCGCCCGCGACCGGAGTCCGCGAGACTGTGTCGCGGGGCCCGCACTCCGCTTCGGCGGAGCGGCCCCGGTATCCGTCCGAGGGCAGGGGGACAGGCATGGGTGACGCGGCGCCGGTGCGGATCGTGGTCGCCGACGACCAGGACCTGCTGCGCGGCTCGCTGCGCATGCTCATGGACAGCGACCCCGGCCTCACCGTCGTCGGCGAGGCGCGCACCGGGCACGAGGCGGTCGACCTGGTCGTGCGCACCCGGCCCGACCTCGTCCTCATGGACGTGCGCATGCCGGGGCTCGACGGGCTGGCCGCCACCCGCCGGATCTGCGCGGAGACCACCGCGACCCGCGTGGTCGTCCTGACCATGTTCGACCTCGACGAGTACGTGTACGGGGCGCTGCGCGCCGGGGCCAGCGGGTTCCTGCTCAAGAACACCGCCCCCGAGGAACTGCTGCGCGCCGTCCGCGTGGTCGCCGACGGCCAGGCGCTCCTGGCCCCCGAGGTCACCGGGCGCCTGATCGCCGAGGTGGTCCGGTCCAGGGAACCCGAACCGGACGGGTGGGCCGACGTCCCGCTGACCCCGCGCGAGCGCGAGGTCGCCGCCCTGGTCGGCAGGGGGCTGTCCAACGCCGAGATCGCCGACCGCCTCGTCCTGAGCCGCGCCACCGTCAAGACCTACGTGAGCCGCCTGCTCACCAAACTCGACGCCCGCGACCGCGCGCAGCTCGTGGTCTTCGCCTACGAGACCGGCCTGGTCCGGGCCGCCCGCCGCGACTGACCCGGCCGACCCGGCCCGCCCGGAACACATGCGCCCGCCCCCGAATGTCCCCCGGGGTTGACGGTGCGACTGTCCACTCCGGGCCGACGCGCCGGTCCGCCCCCGGGCCCGACGATGGGCGCCATGATCGAGATACGCGGACTCACCAGGCGCTTCGGCGCCCACACGGCGGTGGACGGGCTCACCTTCACCGCCCGCCCCGGCCGGGTCACCGGCTTCCTGGGGCCCAACGGAGCCGGGAAGTCCACCACGCTGCGGACGCTGCTCGGGCTGGAGCGGCCCGACGGGGGCCGCGCCCTGGTGAACGGGGCGCCCTACACCTCGCTGCGCAGGCCCGCCGCCACCGTCGGCGCCCAGCTCGACGTCGGCGGCGCCCACCCCTCCCGGACGGCCCGCGCCCACCTGGGGTGGATCGCCCGGGCCAACGGCCTGCCCGCCTCCCGGGCGGAGGAGGTCCTGGAGCAGGTCGGCCTGGCGCACGCCGCCCGCTCCCGGGTGCGCACGTTCTCCCTGGGCATGGGACAGCGGCTCAACCTGGCCGCGGCCCTGATCGGCGACCCGGAGGTGCTCGTGCTGGACGAACCGGTCAACGGGCTCGACCCCGAGGGCATCCGGTGGATCCGCGGGTTCACCCGGGAGCTGGCCGACCGCGGGCGCACCGTCCTGCTCTCCAGCCACCTCATGGGGGAGGTGGCCAGGATCGCCGACCACCTGGTGGTCATCGACCGGGGAAGGCTGGTGGCCGAGGGCGGGCCCGCGGAGCTGACCTCCGGGCACGCCTCACTGGAGGAGGCCTTCTTCGCCCTCGTCGGCCGGGGCACCGACGAGTGGACCGGGGGCGAGCGATGACCGGCGTCCTGCGGGCCGAGGCGGACAAGCTGCGCACCCTCGCCTCGATCTGGATCACCTGCCTGGCGACCCCCGTGCTGACGGTCGGGCTGGCCTGGCTGTCCGGCTGGTCGGTCGGCCAGGCCCTGGAGAACAACCCCGGGATGCTGGTGCGCGAGGTCGTCCCCGAGCAGAGCGGCTTCGACGCGATCATGTACGGACAGGCCGGAATGGTGGTGCTGGGCGTGCTCGCGGTCAGCGGCGAGTACACCGGCGGGCAGCTGCGCACCTCGCTGCTGGCGGTGCCCGACCGGTCCCGCCTCCTGCTCGCGAAGGCGGTCGCGGTGGCCCTGGCCGCACTGCCCGTCGCGGTGGTGACGGTGGGCGCCGCCTTCGCCGCCACCCAGTTCGGGCTGGGGGAGCACGGCTACCCGCTGGCGGACGTCCCCGGCGGGCCGGTGCCGGGCGCGCTGGCGGGCGCCGTCCTGTACTGGGTCCTGCTCGCCCTGCTCGCGGCCGGGCTGACCGTCGTCGCGCGCAACGCGGTCGTGCCGCTGACCGTGCTGATCAGCACGGTGCTGGCGCTGTCCTTCTTCCTCTCGATGCTCACCGACGCGGCCGACTACCTGTTTGACCGCGCGGGGGCCCAGATGTTCCTGCTCGGGGGACCCAACCGGACCGACCTGTCCGCCCTCCAGGGCGGCGCGGTCATGGCGGCCTGGGTGGTGCTGGTGTGGGCGGCGGCGTCGTGGCTGTTCCGCCGGCGCGACGCCTGACCCGGGGGAGGGGCCGGGGCGCCGCCGCGCGCCCCGGCTCAGTCCTGCGGCCCCTCCTCGTCGTCCTCGTCGCGGGTGAGGGTGTCCACGGCCACCGCCACGCTGATCACCAGGGCGGGGTCCCCGGCGAGGTCGGCGCGGTGGGTGTTCACGTCCACCGCGTAGGTGTCCAGGACGCGGAACCACTTGCGGGACACGTGCGCGACGGTGCCGTGCTCGTCGCTGATCACGTACTCCTTGCCGAGGAAGTCCCCGGTCACCTCCCAGTCCGGCGCGCCCTCCACCTCCACCACGAGCTTGTCGCGCAGCGGGTTGACCAGGCGCTTGCGCACGGTGGCGGTGGCGCCGCCCTCACGCTCGACCCTCATCTGGTCGCGCAGTCTGAACAGCTTCTTGCGGATGACGGCCAGGACGGTGCCGCCGGTGTCCTTGAGCTCGAAGGTCGTGCGCAGCCGCAGCGCCTTGCCGTCCACGAGGAAGACCTTCTCACCCGCCTCGTCGGTCACCCAGTAGTCGTCACCGATGTCGAAAACGCGTTCGCGTACCAGGAACTTCATGCCTCGAAGTTAGGGCACGCGCGCCCGCCGCACCAGAGGCCGTTCCCGCCTGTGGACAACGCCTCCCGGGTAGGGCCGCGCCGGGCGGGCACCGGTTGGGGAGGCCGCCCGTGAAGCCCGGCGTCGGCACCGGCGCCGGGCAGGACCGTGCCCGCGAAACCGGCGCCGGACGGGGCCGTGCCCGCGAAAGTCCACCCGCTCCGGCACAACACGCGCCGGAACGGGTACCTACGGCACATCCCGACCCGGAAAGGTCCCCATGACCTGGCACACCCGGCCCATGGCCGCGTTCGACACCGAGTCCACCGGCCTGGACCTGGCCAACGACCGGATCGTCACCGCCGCCCTGTGGCGCATCGACCCCGCGGCCCGCACCAAGGACGTCACCACCTGGCTCATCGACCCCGGGATCGACATCCCCCAGGAGGCCACCGACATCCACCACATCACCACCGAACACGCCCGCGAGCACGGGCGCCCCGCCGCCGAGGCGGTGCCCGAGATCGGGGCCGCCCTGGAGAAGGCCGCCGTGGACGGGCTGCCGGTGGTGGTCTACAACGCCCCCTACGACCTGGGGCTGCTCGCGGCCGAGATGCGGCGCCACGAGGCCGGGGCGCGCTTCGACGGGATGCTGCGCGTCCTGGACCCGCTGGTGATCGACAAGCGCTTCGACACCTTCCGGCGCGGCTCGCGCAAGCTGGTCGACGTGTGCGCCCACCACGGCGTGCGCCTGGACGCCGACCAGGCGCACGGGGCGGCCGCGGACGCGCTGGCCGCCGCCCGCCTGGCCTGGAAGCTCGCCGCCACCCACCCCGAACTGGCGGCCACGGGCATCGACGACCTGCACGCCGCACAGGTCGGCTGGAAGGCCGAGCAGGCCGCCAGCTTCCAGGACTACCTGCGACGCAAGGACCCCGAGGCGGTCGTGGACGGCTCCTGGCCGCTGCCCGGCCGCACCTGACCGGGCACCTCCCACCGTGCCGGAACGACCGGGCGGGCGATCGCCGGTGGTCCGGATCACGGGCGGCTGAGACACCAGGGGCGGGGACTGAGACACCAGGGGCGGGGACACCGAGTGCTCTCGGGGTCCCCGCCCCTCTCGTGTCGTACGCCCTGTCCGCCGTGCGTCCGGGGAAGCCCGGGAAACGTGGTGTCAGGTGGTGGAAAACGAAGAACGCCGACCGTGGCGGTCGGCGTTGTTTCGGCTGGCCAGCTGGGCGATCCCGCTGGTTCGCTGTGGGTGCCCCCTGCGGGGCACACGGCAGATGGGAACGCGCGGCTGGTCATCGAGCAGACCGTTGAACTGCCCGAGTACGGGCGGGGTGTCCGTGTCAACGGACAGGGCGGTGAGCGGTGATGACGGAGCCCCGTTGGTCGCGGTGGATCACCATCGCCGCCGTGCTGATGCTCGCGGGTATCGCGGCGGTGGTGTCGTACTCGCACATGTACGAACTCGCCTTGCGCCACGGCGAGCCGGAGTGGCGTGCCGCTCTGTTCCCGCTGTCGGTGGACGGCATGATCGTCGGCGCGTCCATGACGCTGCTGAGCGATGCCCGCCACGGCCGCAAGGGCGGTCTCCTGCCCTGGACCCTGCTGATCATCGGGTCGGCCGCGTCGTTGGCGGCGAACGTTGCCGTGGCCGACCCCACGATGTGGTCGCGGATCATCCACGCATGGCCGAGCTTCGCGCTGATCGGTGCGTACGAACTGCTCATGCGCGAGTTCCGCACGGCGGCCAGGAGCGTACGCACTGCTGACGCAGAGCGTACACACGAACATCCGGCTCCTCTCCCCGAGGGCGAACAGGCGGACGATCCGGGGCTGTACGTCGTCCGCGAGCAGCACACGGACGCAGCGAACGGAACTTCATCGACTCGCGCTATGCCCGCTGAACTCCAGGTGCGTGCCTGGCAGTGGGCTCTGGAACATCAGGGCGAGCACGGCTCGTTGCCCACGGGCGAGCAGATCGCGTCCGCTTTCGGTCGAAGGCCGAGGTGGGGGAGGCTGGTCAGCCAGTGGGGACGCCAGGGGCGGTTCGATGACGCTCTGCTGAGCCTCGGAGACCGAAGAGGCGAATCCGAGCTCAGCGTTGACGATCGAGAAGCTGTGAGCACCACCGTGTCAAGGTAGGCCAGGTGTACCAGCGAAGACGGGCCGACGCGGGGTCTGCGGAGCGGTTTGAGCTTTCTCTGTGGCGAGGTGCGTACGCTACGCGCATGGTGCGTCTTTACAGTTCTTTCCTCTGTCTTGGATCTGAGGGAGGATGCAACCACCAAGGTTCTCGAGTGCAGTTGTCGCTGCGAGCCTTGCATCTGAAAAGTCTGTGTCCTCTGCTAGTGCTTTGCTTGGCAGGCAGGGGTCGGCAACGGTCCTGTGCAACAGACTCGATTGAAGCTTGTCCGCTTGGTTGGGAACCGGAAGTGGTCAGAGAAACCCGGGGCGGTACCGAACGGACTATGGGGGTCTCCCTCCCGAATGTCCGGATTGCTGCTCTGTGTTTGTTGATATGGAGAGGTCGTTTTCCCACTTCGCGGGCCGTGGCGGTCACCCTGTGGCGGTCGCCCTCCGGGGCGACCGAGGATCGCAACGTCCACGGTGACCGCGTCGTTGACGCGCATCCGCCGTGGCGGTCGCCCTCCGGGGCGACCGAGGATCGCAACCAGGACCTCTACGGCTGGGCGGGGCATCTACGCTGGTGGCGGTCGCCCTCCGGGGCGACCGAGGATCGCAACCCTCCTGCCTGGTGGCGCGGCGCGCGGGGTTCCGGGTGGCGGTCGCCCTCCGGGGCGACCGAGGATCGCAACCGCCTCGGTCGGCGGTACCGGGGCGGGTGCGGCGGGTGGCGGTCGCCCTCCGGGGCGACCGAGGATCGCAACTACCGTGTACACGGTAGAAAGCCCGGAGGGTCCCGTGGCGGTCGCCCTCCGGGGCGACCGAGGATCGCAACCAGGGGCTGCATGCGCGCCAGGTCCGGGGCCGTGGTGGCGGTCGCCCTCCGGGGCGACCGAGGATCGCAACTTGACCCAGAAGGCCGCGACGGCGGCCAGGATGAGGTGGCGGTCGCCCTCCGGGGCGACCGAGGATCGCAACACCGTCCGGAGTCTGCCCGCCGCGGTGCTGCGGGCGTGGCGGTCGCCCTCCGGGGCGACCGAGGATCGCAACGTGGCCACCGACTCGTGACGGCCTCGGGGGTGCCGCGTGGCGGTCGCCCTCCGGGGCGACCGAGGATCGCAACAAGGTGGGGTGGCGGCGCCGGGTGATGGTGGAGACGTGGCGGTCGCCCTCCGGGGCGACCGAGGATCGCAAC
>ANAW01000286.1:0-3036 GCA_000340945.1 Nocardiopsis synnemataformans DSM 44143
CCGACCACGCCGTGCGCCCGCCGCGGCGCACCACGTGGCGGTCGCCCTCCGGGGCGACCGAGGATCGCAACCAGTTCCCGGACGCGCGCCACCAGTGCGGGCACGTGTGGCGGTCACCCTCCGGGGCGACCGAGGATCTCGGCACCACCGCCTACCAGATGACTGTGGTGCCCAGGCGGACCTGGTGCGGATGGCGGTGGAGACCTTAGTCCCAGCGGTGGGGGCGGCGTCGACCGGCTGAACGCCGTAGCGCCCGTCGACGATAGGCTGGGATCGCTGCTCCCAGGAGGGCCGACGGCATACGGCGCGGCACCTGACCACACTGAACGCCGGTGCGTCAGATTGTTGTTACGAGGGGTGAACGGTGATATCGGATCAGCCAGAACTCGCGCTCGACCGCATCGAGTGCGCCGCTCGCACCCTGGGTGCGGGTGGTCTGGTCGCGTTCCCCACCGAGACCGTGTACGGGCTCGGCGCCGATGCCGAGAACGTCGGCGCTGTGGAGCGTGTCTTCGCGGTGAAGGGGCGGCCCACGACGCATCCGCTGATCGTGCACCTGGGCGGCGCGCATCAGCTCGCCGAGTGGGCGGCCGACGTGCCCGACACGGCGCACCTCATCGCCGAACGCTTCTGGCCGGGTCCGCTGACGCTGGTGCTTCGGCGAGCGGACCGTGTTCCCCGCGCGGTCACCGGTGGCCTCGACACCGTCGCGCTGCGGGCGCCGAACCATCCGGTCGCCTTGGAGACGCTGACGGCTTTCGGCGGCGGGGTGGCGGCTCCGTCGGCCAACCGCTTCGGCGAGGTCAGCCCCACGACGGCCCGTCATGTCCGTGAGGGGTTGGGCGCGGACGTCGACTATGTGCTGGACGGTGGCCCGTGCTCGGTCGGCGTCGAGTCCACCATCGTCGATCTCACGGGTGAGCCGGCGATCCTGCGCCCCGGCGGTGTGAGCCGAGAGGATCTCGAACACGTACTGGGCCGTGCCGTGTCGGTGCGGGCCAAGAGCGCTGTTCGGGTTCCGGGCCAGTTCCCGTCGCACTACGCGCCGCGGGCCCGGGTTCTCCTGGTCGAGCCGGACCGGGTGCTCGACAACGCCGAACTCCTGGTGGGGCGAGGGCGCCGGGTCGGTGTCCTTCTTCCCCCCGAGTTCGCGGGTGACGCCGCTTCGTGTTCCGCGCGACACGTCATCGCGGTACCGGACTCGGCCGCACAGTACGCGCAGCGGCTCTATGAGTTCCTCCACGACTTCGACCGGCACGAATGTGAGGTCATCGTGGCATCGCTTCCCTCCCCGGAGGGGATCGGATCGGCGATCGCGGATCGGCTCGGCCGGGCGGCCGGGCCCCGTGATCAGGCGAGTCGCGACTCCGACCGATTCAACGGTCGTTGAGGGCGGCGACGAGGTCTTCGAGGCGGGCGGCCCGGGAGGCCTTGATCAAAACGAGATCGCCGGGGTGAAGGCCGCGGTGGAGGGCGTCGTGGGCCTGCCGTGCGTCACGGACGGAGACGATGTCGAGGTCGTCGCGTGCGGCGCGGGCGGCGTCGGCGATCAGGGCTGCGTGGTCATCGCCGACCACGACCAGGAGGTCGAGAGCGGCCTGTGCGGCGAGCACGCCCAGGTGGCGATGGGCGTGAGCGGCGTGCTCTCCGAGTTCGGCCATCTCTCCCAGGACCGCGATGCGGCGACGCGCGGTCACCGAGGCCAGCGCGGTGAGTGCGGCCGCCATTGAGTCCGGGTTCGCGTTGTACGCGTCGTGGATGAGGGTGACGCCGTCATCGCGGACGATGGTCTGCATGCGTCCGGCGGATCTGGGTCGCGCGTCGGTCAGAGCTTGGGCGATCATCGCGGTGTCCAGGCCCAGGCCATGAGCGGTCGCCGCGACGGCGAGCGCGTTGCCGATGTGGTGTCGGCCGGTGAGCGAGAGTGTGACGGGCGCGGCGCCCTCGGGGGTGCGCAGGGTGAATTCCGCGCGACCGTCCGGGGTGAGGCGCACGTCGCGGGCGTGCACGCGTGTCGGGCCGGGATGGTGGCTCCACCACAGGGGACGGGCACGGGTTCGGTCCGCCATGGCTGAGACGAGCGGATCGTCGGCGTTGAGGACGGCGAGGCCGCCGTGGTCGGCATCGGGGAGTCCGGCGACCAGTTCGCTCTTGGCCGCGGCGATCCCGGCCTGCCCGTCGGGGTACTGGCCGATGTGGGCGGTGCCGACGTTGAGCACCACGCCTACATGGGGCGTGACCAGGTCGCACAGGTAGCCGAGGTGCCCGCGGCCCCGGGCGCCCATCTCCAGGACGAGGTAGCGCGTGTCGGGGGTGGCGCGCAGGACCGTGAGGGGGAATCCGAGTTCGTTGTTGTACGAACCGTCGGTGGCGGTGACGGGACCGTGGTGCGCCAGCACCTGGGCGGCGAGATCCTTGGTGCTGGTCTTTCCGTTCGATCCGGTGATGCCGATGACGGTCGCCGACAGCTGGCCTGCCACGTGGCGGGCCAGCGCGCCGAGCGCGACGGTGACATCGGCGACCTGGACGGCCGGGGCGGCCACCGGCCGTGAGGCGAGTACCAGCGCCGCGCCTGCGGCGATGGCGGCCGGGGCATGGTCGTGCCCATCGGTGTGCCGACCGGGGACCGCGGCGAACAGGCCCCCGGGGTGGACCCGGCGTGAGTCGATGCTCGCGGGTGCCGTGACCGGCAGCAGGGGGTCGGTGCCAGCGGTCAGGTGGCCTCCGGTGGCCGCGGCGATGGCGGTTGCGGTCAGAGGTATCACGTGGTCGGGCTCCTGCGCGCGAAGGCTCTCGGCTCGTCGGTGTCGACGTCGTCGGCGAGGGCCGGGACCGGGGCCCGCTGTTCGGCGTGTCGGGTGGCCAGTGCGGCGTGTGTGTCCGAGCAGGGCTGGGCGGTGGCGATCACGCGACCTGGTCAGGGTCGATGCGGGTGCCGATGAGCACGGCCACGAGTTCCCCGATGGCGGTGTCGCGGTCCATCGGATGCCGCAGCGGCAACTCGGCGTGGAGCCGGTAGCGGTTGCGGCGCCCTTC
>ANAW01000287.1:0-40257 GCA_000340945.1 Nocardiopsis synnemataformans DSM 44143
CCTTCGACGCACGAACCTCGCCACCGGTGCCACCGAGGTCATCGACGTGCCGTGCGGGTCCACCCTGGAATCCCGGTGCCCGGCCTGCGCGAAGAGAAAGAGGTCGCTTCGACGCGCTCAGTGTGAAGAGGGCTGGCACCTGGCCGCCGAACCCGTCGTGGAACCCGATCCGCCCTCCGAGGAACAGCGCTCCTGGGTGGAACAGCGGGCGATGGTCACCGCCGAACGGGATCGCCTCACCGCCACGGGGGCCGCTGACCCGGAACAGCTCTCGGCGCTGGACGCTGCGATTGCTGACCTGGACGAGGAGATCACCGCCTCCGGCCTTCGGGGTTCAGTCACCCGCTCCGGCGACTCCCCGTCCTCGGGCTCGTCGGGGTCGCGTCGGGTGCGCTCGACCAAACGCCGTCAGGACGTGCCCGACCTGCCCAAGCGACCCATGACGAGGAAGACGGTCGGGAGGGCCTTCACCGATCCGACTTCGGGGAAGGTGTTTCGGCCCTCGCTGTTCATCACCCTGACCCTGGACTCCTACGGGCGGGTGCGCTCGGACGGAACCCCGGTCGACCCCTCGACCTACGACTACCGCCGTGCGGCTCGGGACACGCTCCACTTCTCCAAGCTGGTGGACCGGTTCGTGCAGAACCTTCGCCGCGTGGCCGGGTTCGATGTCCAGTACTTCGCGGCCGTGGAACCCCAACGACGCCTGGCCCCGCATCTACACATGGCCACACGCGGCACCATCCCCCGAGCTGAACTACGCCAGATCGCCGCCGCGACCTACCACCAGGTCTGGTGGCCTGCCGCCGACACGGTCCGCTTCGAGGGTGACCACCTGCCCGTGTGGGACGAGGACGCGGGGACCTACCTCGACCCCACCACCGGGGAAGTCCTGCCCACCTGGGACGAGGCACTGGACGCCCTTGATGACGACCCCGATGCGGAACCCTTCCACGTGGTGCGCTTCGGGCGTCAGGTGGATGCCAAAGGGGTCGTTGCGGGCTCGGAGGACGCTTCGCGGTGTGTGCGCTACCTGGCCAAGTACCTGACCAAGGACATCGCCGACTGCCACCAGGTGGAGACCATCCGGCAGGAACAGCACGTGGACCGGCTCCTGAACGCGCTGCGCTTCGAGCCGTGCTCGCCCCGGTGCTCCAACTGGCTGCGCTACGGCATCCAACCCGACCAGCCCAAAGCAGGGCTGTGTCCCGGGTTCTGCTGGTCCAAGGCTCACCGCCGCGAACACCTGGGCTACGCGGGCCGCCGCGTCCTGGTCTCGCGCAAGTGGTCCGGCAAGACCCTGGCCGATCACAAGGCGGACCGGCTCGCCTGGGTCCTCAACGCCCTCGGTGTCGATCCGACCAACGAGGGCCGGGGCGACGAGGACAACCCGCGTCCCCCGGTGCTGTCCTCGGTCGCCTCGGGTTCTTTCGAGTGGGAGTTGGCCCGCCCCACCGACCCCGACGTGGCTCCCCGGGAGCAACGCCTTCTCTGTGCGGTGGGCGAAGCCCTCAAACGCCGCGCCCAGCTCGACGCGGCACGGCGGAACGATCTTTCGGCAATCCACGGAAGCAGGACGGCATGAGTGCGACGACGGCGATCCCGGCCGTTCCGGAACAGCGTCGGGACCACGGCCTGTGGTCGGTGAAGGACACGGCCTCCTTCCTGCGCGTGCCGCCCAAGACGCTCTACGAGTGGCGCTACAGGGGCGACGGTCCGCCCTCCCACCGCGTCGGCCGGTACGTGCGCTACGTGCCCGCCGAGGTCCACGCCTGGGTCCTGGCCCAGTAACCCACGGAAAGGAGACACCCCCATGGCTCGCGCGTGGGTCTACGACCGCACCAAGGACAGGGCGTACGCGGAGGCGGTGAGCAAGGCCAAGGCGTCCAAGCGCACTCCGCCCGGCCGGTGGTGGGTCCGCTACTACGACCCCTCCGGGAGGATCAAGAGCGGCGGCGTCTTCCAGAAGAAGCCGGACGCGGAGAAGAAGCGGACCGAGATCGAGAACAGCCTTCACGAGGGCTCCTACCGCAACCCCCACGACGCCAAGGTCACCGTGGCGGAGATGGCGGAGAAGTGGCTCATCACCCGCACGGACATCAAACGGTCCACGTGGTGGCAGTACCGGGCGGTCCTGGACAACCACGTGTTGCCGCGCTGGGGAGACCTGCGCCTCTCGGCAGTCCACTCCGAGGACGTGGCCGTGTGGGTGGCTCACCTCCAGAAGCCCCGGGACGAGGGCGGTAGCAACCTGGGGGCCTCGCAGACCAGGCACGCGCACGTCGTGCTGTCGATGGTCCTGGGCTGGTGCGTCCCCCGGCGCATCCCCTTCAACCCGGCCAAGGGCGTACCGCTGCCCAAGCCCAGCGAGGCCGAACACGTCTACCTCGACCACGCCCAGGTGGAGGCGCTGGCCGACGCCTCCCTGACGCTGCGCACCAAGTACGGGCAGGAACTCGCCTCGGCCCGTGTGAGCCGGGCGCTCGTCCTGCTCCTGGCCTACACCGGCATGCGGTGGAGTGAGGCCGCCGCGCTGCGGGTGGGACGGGTGGACCTGGACCGGCGGCGGGTCCGGGTGGTCGTGACCTTCGCCGAGGTGGACGGCAGGCTCGTCGAACAGCCTCCGAAGAACGGCAGGTTCCGGACCGTGCCCGTTCCCCGGTCCCTCGTCCCCGAACTGCGGTCCTTCGTGGAGGGACGTCCGGTTGACGCGCTGGTCTTCACCACCAGGCGGGGCGCCCCGCTGCGTATCCGGAACTGGCGCAACCGCGAGTTCGCCCTGGCGGTGAGGGCGGCCGGGCTCGACGGCATGGGGCTGACCCCCCACAAGCTCCGGCACACCGCCGCGTCGCTCGCCATCGCGGCCGGTGCGGACGTCAAGGTCGTGCAGGCCATGCTCGGCCACAAGACGGCGACGATGACCCTGGACCGGTACGGGCACCTGTTCCCCGACCGCCTGGACGAGGTGGCCGACGCGATGGACGCCGCCCGTCGGCGGGTCCTCGCCGCCTGACCGGTGAACGGCGAAGGCCGGTGGCTACCCGGGCCGTGTGCGATGAATGTGCTACGGGCCCGGACCACCGGCCTTCGCCGTGTTCCGTGGAAGGCTCCCACCTGGGGAGACTCCCTGACTCTGCGGAGGGTGTGGGATTTGAACCCACGAAGTCCCGTCAAGGACTTGGTGCTTTTCAAGAGCACTGCACTCGGCCGCTATGCGAACCCTCCCCGCGGAGAGCGAATCTCCGCCACGTCATGGTAGCCCACACCCCTCCGCCCGCGCGGCCCGCCCGGGAACACGTTCCCACCCGCCGGCTCCCGGGGGTGGCGCCCTCAGGTTACTCGGCAGTAACATGAGGGGCATGGCACACATGAACCCCGAGACGGCGGAGGCGGTCAAGGCCGGCTTCCTGGCCGCGGTCCCCTTCGTCCGGACCCTCGGCCTCACCTTCACCGAACTGGACCACGGGCGCGCCGTCATGCGCCTGCCCGACAACGCCGACCACCACAACCACGTCGGCGGCCCCCACGCGGGCGCCATGTTCACCCTGGCCGAGTCCGCCTCCGGCGCCATCATCATCGGCACCTTCGGCGACCAGCTCGACCGCGCCGTACCCCTGCCGACCACCTCCACGATCGACTTCCTCAAGATCGCGACGGGCGACCTCACCGCCGAGGCCGTCCTGGGCCGCCCGCGCGAGGAGGTCATCGCCGAGCTGGACGAGGGCAGGCGCCCCGAGTTCCCCGTCAACGTCGAGCTGCGCACCGAGGACGGCACCGTCACCGGTCGCATGAGCATCACCTGGACCCTGCGCCCCAACCGCAAGTAGCACCACTGGAGCCACAACCGTCACGTTCCCGGCCGGGCCCGCTCGCGCTCAGCGCCCGGCCGGAACCCTCCCCGCTGTCGGCCCCGTCCGGCCCCCGGCCCCCGGCCCCGGGCCTGCGCGGGCCGTGCCCGGTCAGCGCCCCGCAGCGTCTTCTCCCTGGTAGGACCCCGCCCGCGGTTCCGTCCGGAGGGAGGGCGCATTGTCGTCGCCACGGGGTACGTTGTCGGCAACGACAGCCCTACGAGGAGGCCTCACCGTGAAACTTCGAGTGGACCGCGACGCGTTCGCCGAGGCGGTCGCCTGGACGGCCCGGGCCCTCCCCACCCGGCCCGCCGTCCCGGTGCTCTCGGGGATCCGCATGGAGCTCTCCCCGGACGGCGCCTCCCTGCACCTCTCGGGCTTCGACTACGAGGTCTCCACCCGCGCCTCGGTGGACGTCCTCTCCGAGGAGCCCGGCGCCGCCCTCGTCCCCGGCCGCCTGCTGGCCGAGATCGTGCGCAACCTGCCGTCCGGCTCGGTGCACATCGACAGCGACGGCCCCAAGCTGCGCGTCGTCGGCGGCGCGGCGCGCTTCACCCTCATCACCATGCCGCTGGAGGACTACCCCACCCTGCCGGGCATGCCCGGACGCATCGGCTCCGTCGCCGCGGACGCCTTCGCGGCGGCCGTGCGCCAGGTGGCCCCGGCGGCCAGCCGGGACGACACCCTGCCCATGCTCACCGGCGCCTACCTCGACTTCAGCGGCGACACCCTGAGCCTGGTCGCCACCGACCGCTACCGCATCGCCGTGCGCGAACTGTGGTGGAGCCCCGACGACCAGGGACTGGACGCGGCCGCCCTGGTGCCCGCGCGCACGCTGAGCGACACCGTGCGCGGCCTGCTCACCAAGTCCAACGTGGACATCGCCCTGTCCACGGCCAGTGGCGGCGGGGGCGTCAGCCTCTCCCCGGGCGAGGGCATGATCGGCTTCGAGAACGGCGAGCGCCGCACCACCACCCGGCTGATCGACAGCGAGTTCGTCAAGTACGCCGCCTGGTTCCCCAAGGAGTTCTCCGCGCGCGCCGAGGTGGCCGTGGCGCCGCTGGCGGAGGCGGTCAAGCGCGTGGCGCTGGTGGCCGACCGCAACACCCCGCTGCGGCTGGCCTTCTCCGAGGGCGAGGTCGTGCTGGAGGCGGGCTCGGGCGAGGACGCCCAGGCCGTGGAGGCGATCGAGGTCGGCTACGAGGGCGAGCCCCTGCGGCTGGCCTTCCGCCCCGACTACCTCATGGACGGGCTGGCGGGCGTGGAGACCGACACCGCCCACCTCAACTTCACCGAGCCGACCAAACCCGCCGTGTTCACCGACGTGCCGGTCAAGGAGGGGGAGAACCCCTCGTTCCGCTACCTGGTCCAGCCTTTGCGGGTGTCCTGATAAGAGGTTATGGACCCTTTCTCAACCGGGCCGCCACCTTATCCACAGAGTTATCCACAGGATGTCGTCCTACCTGTGGATAACCCCGGGTAATCGCCCCCAGGAACACCCGAACCGCCCCGGTTGAACTCTCGCATTTCCCCTCTGACATGCGAGAACAACAATCGGGGCGGTTCTGTGCACAGCCTGTGGACAACTTCGCGGGGTGAGGCCTACTCGCTCTCGTTCAGCACGGACGAACCGCCGCTTCCCACCGGCGTGTCCAGTCCCAGTTCGGCCTGGCGCCCCCGCCGGTAGCCCGCCCGGTACCCCGCCGCGCTGTGCGTGCGCTCGGGCCGGTGCTTGCGCAGCTGCGGGAACTGCTTCTGGAACTCCTCGCTCACCCGGTGCACGTCGTTCAGCAGCACCAGCTCCGCGCCGCGGGCGGCGTCCACGCTCTCCCCCGGCTCGCCTGAGCCGCCCGGAGAGGCCATTTCCTGCAACCGCGCGCGGAACTCCCGGATGCGCTCGGCCACCGCCTGCCCGTAGGCGCGCACGAACGACCGGTAGTAGCGCTTGCGCTCGGTCTCCAGCTCCGAGCGCGTGTAGTTGCGCAGCTCCCGGATGTCGGTCACGTGCGACGAGCTCATGAACTTCGCCGACGCCTCCATCTGCATGGAGATCGACGGCAGCAGCATCCGCAGCGCGTCCAGCGCGCTCACCGTGCCCACGAGGATCATGACGCGTTCGGTGTTCTCGGAGTTGTTGCCCCGTACCGCGGACTGGCAGCCGTAGGCGGCGGAGATGTCGGCCAGCGCGCGCACCCGTGCCTTGCCGTGGCCTCCCACCCCCGAGACGGCGTAGTCCATGCGGCTGATCGCGTCCGGCGCCTCGCCCCTCTCGGCGCGGGCCTCGGCCTCCGCGATCGCGTGGCGGGTCATCAGCTCGGCGGCCTTGGCGGTGAACGCCTGGCTCTCGGCATCAGTAACCGCGGGGTCCTCCGCCATGCGGAGGAGCCCGCGGACCCGCTCGACCATCTTCTGACGAGCAGATTCAGTCATCGGCGCCCGGTTGTCTCCCCTAGGTGAGTATCTGCCTTCCACCATCGGCGGAAGATACCGAGCCTAGGCGTTCTTGTTGCCGACCACCATCGCGATGAGGCCAACGGTGATCCAGATCGCCGCCGCGACGAACAGTCCGCCGAACAGTCCGCCGATGATCGAGCCGGTGAAGATGCTGACGAGGGCGTACCCCGCACCGCCGATTCCGGCGGGCACGGCCGCGTACCGGAACGGGTAGGTGGCGGCGTAGCGCTTGCCCCGGCGGTCGGCCTTGGCGCTCATCACACCGCCCACGCCGCCGATCAGTGAGAAGAAGACCACCGCCGCGGTCAGACCGGAGGCGATGGCGCCCAGGCCCGAGCCCAGGTTGAGGAGGAAGAAGAGGGCACCACCGGCGGCACCCCCCAGCACCGAGGTGGTCCAGGGCCAGATCATCGTCGCCGAGGCGACGGGAGTGAATGCGTTACCGCGCTCCAGCGTCATGTCCACTGCTCCAGTCGAATAACGTGACGACCGCTCTTCGCCGGGCCGTCCCCTCCAGCATGCGGGGCCGGAGCCCGGAGCGCATCAGGGATCCGCCCCTGACATTCCCCCGAGACCGCCCTCCGGCACCCTCCCGGCCCGGGTCCGATCCGGGGACGGGTGCGCGAAAGGCCCCTGCACGGGGTTCAACGCTCAACCGGCCGGAGAAGTGCCCGGACCGTGGCCGTTCTCCGAGAAGGCCGAGGCCAGGTTCGCGCACAGGTGCGGCCACGCCGCCCGGAACGGCGGCAGCAGCGGGAGGGATTCGGCGGAGTCCACCGGCACCCAGCGCACCTCCTTGCTCTCGGAGTTGCCCGGCCGGAACGGCGTCAGCTCCGGCAGGCTCGCCATGAACGTGTCGTAGCGCCACACGGTCAGGTCCTGCTCGTGGACGCCCAGCAGGGTGTACCCGTCCAGGTCACCCTCGACCTCCTCCTCGAACTCGCGCACGGCGGCCTCCAGGGGCGTCTCGTCCCGGTTGCGGGCGCCCCCGGGGATGCCCCAGGTGCCCCCCATGTGGGTCCAGCCCGCCCGGTGCTGGAGCAGCACGTGGCCCGCTCCGGCGGCGTCGGTGGCGTACAGCAGCAGCCCGGCCGCGCCGTAGATCCCCCACCTGCGGGTTCCGTCCGGCAGGCTCACCCAGCCGTTTCCGTCGCCCTCCAGCATCACGTCCTCCAACTTCGCGCCCTCCGGGCCCGCCGGTGCCGTCCTGTCGGCATGCTCCCTAGCAACCTATGGCCCGACACCGGGCCCGCGCAGCCCTCCTCCGGTGTACGTGCCCGGTGCCACAGGGAGTTCCCCGCCGAGGGCGTACGCGCTGGGGACGTCGCGGCCGTCCGGGCGTGTCCCGTCCCCCGGGAGCGCGCCGGGTCGGGGAGTGCCCGGCGCACCGACGGGAGAAGGAACGCAAGGGGCACGAAAAGCCTCGCAAGGGAACACCCGTCGCGTCCGGGGCGAGGGCTTTCCGGCAGGCGGACATAACCGCGCCCTCCCGAGACCGGGAATTTCCCGGATTTCGGCGTCGGGAGGGAACGCTTGGTTTATCCCGGTCGTTTCTCGGAAGGCTGGAGAGCAAGCGGGACCCGGCCCGGCGGAGGGCGTTCTCCCTGCCTGAAGGCGGCTCACCGGGGCGGGAAGCGCGTGGTGCATGACGACCGTCACACATCACGTGAACAGGCTCTGACCGTCCGCAACCGGCCAACCGCTGGCCCTGGCGGACTCCGGCGGTCAATGATGGCGCGGCCCCCGAACCGCCGCCGCCACACCGATTTCAGCACTGAAAGAAGACTGAAAGCGGAGTGGAAGAGTATCTCTCTAGTGTGGAACACGTTCGACGCGTTCGGACCCGCGAGAGGACGGCTCGCGGGTCCGACACAGTGCGACGTTCGTTGGACACATGCCACCCGTGGTGTGCTTCGAGGCGGAACCCGCCACGGGTGGCCACTCCGCCGGAAGGCGGGATCCCTTGATGCTTCGTAGACGTAGGGCTACCTTGCGGCTCTACGCGAGTGCCGTGAGAAGAGGAGTCCGAGTGCCGAAGATGCTGACCGTGGACGAGGAGTTCGAGGCGATCGTCGCCGACGTCGTCCCCGAGGCGAAGCTGAGCCCCTTCCAGGAGCCCGACCCGACGAAGCTGGCCCCCGCGGAGGAGAAGCCCGTGGAGAGTGCTCCCGCGGAGGACAAGCCCGTCGAGGAGAAGTAACTCCTTAATCGGGTAGCCAACGGTCACTCCGAGTACCTGCGTGGAGGGGGGTACTCGGAGTCGTTGGCATGTCCGTATTCCCTATTTCATGCCAATAGCCCTTGCTAGGGTTGCTGCTTGTGGAATTCGGCGTGCTTGGCCCCATCACCGTCTGGGCGGATGGCCGACCTGTCCAGGTCGGTGGTCCGCGCCAGCTCTGTGTGCTGGGAGCGCTGCTGGTCCACCTGGGCCGCGAGGTCACCATCGAGCAACTCATCGGCTACCTCTGGAGCGATGACCCGCCCCGTACCGCCCGGTCCGTGATCCAGGTGCAGATCTCCCATCTGCGCAGGGCCTTTCCGGACAGCATCTCCACGACCTCCGGCGGCTACGTCCTCGATGTGGAACCGGATGCGGTCGACCTGCACCGCTTCCGCAAACTCCGGGACAGAGCGTCCGCTGCTGAGCCCAAAGCGGCCGTCGAACTCCTGGAGCAGGCACTGGAGTGCTGGCGCGGTACCCCCTTCTCCGGTGTCGGTTCGGAGTACCTGGACTACACCGTTGTGGCCCCTCTTCGGGAGGAGCGCTGGTCCTGCGTGATCGCCTGGGCTACCTGCGCCCTGGAACTGGGTCGGTACTCCGAGGTGGTCTCGCGACTGACCTCCCTGATCAGCGAAGAGCCCTTCAGGGAGCGCCTGCACCACCTGCTCATCACCGCCCTGTGGCGTGACAACGAACGGGCCAGGGCGCTCTCCGTCTACGAGGAGCTCCGGGGCAGGCTCGCCGAGGAACTCGGCGTCGACCCCGGACCTGAGCTGGTCGCTCTGCACACCAGGATTCTCCAGGAGGACTTCTCGGAGGAAGGCCCGCAGGGCGGCCCGTCCGGGGGGAAGCCCGGGGAGCGCTTCGTGGTGCGCAACGACCTTCCCCGGGACCTGCCCGACTTCACCGGACGCCACGATTCACTGCGCCGGTTGGACGAGGCGGCCCGTGCCGGAGAGGACCGTGCCCAGGTCTGCGTCATCACGGGTAGCGGCGGCGAGGGGAAGACGACCACCGCGGTCCGCTTCGGTTACGAGGCGACCAAGCGCTATCCCGACGGGCAGCTGTTCATCGACCTGTACGGCTACACGACGGACAGGGAACCGCTCGACGCCGCTTCCGCGCTCGGCGCCCTGCTCCGCGCGGTCGGCATCGACCCCGAGGCCGTGCCCGAGTCCCTCGACGAGCGGTCGGCGCTGTGGAGGGCCACCCTCATGGGGCGCAGGGTCCTGGTCATCCTCGACAACGCGCTCAGTTACGCCCAGGTCAGCCCGCTCCTCTCGTCCTCCCCGGGGTCGATGACCCTCATCACGACCCGCAACGAGCTCTCCGGGCTCAGTGGCGCCCGCTTCCTCTCGTTGGGGGTGTTCGACGAGCAGTCCTCCCTGGAACTGCTCGGACGCGTCCTGGGAGACCAACGCGTACAGCGCGAACCGGACCAGGCCCGGGAGATCATCCGGATCTGCGGCGGCCTCCCCCTCGCCCTGCGCGTGGTGGCGGGGCGTATGCTCAGTCGTCCCAGGTGGTCGTTCGCGCACGTCGCCCGACGGCTCGGTGAGCAGAACCGGAAGTTCCGCGAACTCCAGGTCGAGGGGCAGAGCGTCGAGGCCGCCATCGACCTGTCCTTCCAGAGCCTCAACCGTGACCAGAACCGGACCTTCCTCCTGCTGGGTCTGATGATCGGCAGCACGATCGACCTCGGCGGCGCGGCCGCCCTCCTGGACATGACCGTGGAGGACGCGGACGACATCCTCCAGGAGCTGGTCGGAGTGTGCCTGCTGGAGGAACCCCAGGGAGACGTGTACCGCCTGCACGACCTGATCGGAGCCTTCTCCCGGGACCGCGCGGCCACGGTGTTGCCCGTGGAGGAGATCGACGCCGCCAGGCTGCGTCTGGCGGAGCAGTACATGGCCACCGCCCAGCACGCCGCCGACCTCATGGGGCCGCGCGGACACAACGACGAGATCGAGATGAGCCCCGGCTACCGCACTGAGCTGTCGGGACGGGAGGACGCCGAGAGCTGGTTCACCCTCCAACAGGAGAACCTGGCGGAGACGATCGAGTACTTCGCCTCTCACGGCAACGGCGAGTACGCCTGGCGGATGGCCGACGCGGTGTGGCGCTTCTACGCCCTGCACGGTCAGATGAGTCTGCTGATCAGCTCCCACCAGCGGGCGCTCCAGATCAGTGACAAGCAGGGGAACCTCCGCGGACGTGCGGTGACCCTCATCGGACTCGGTATCGCCCACTGCCTCTCAGGGCGCTTCGACGAGTCCTTGGACCTGCTCACCGAGGCCCGGGACCTGCTCGCGTCCATCGACGACGACAGAGGCCTCGTACGAGTACTGGCCAATCTGGGGATGGTCTACGAACGCGTCGGACGCCTCGCGGACGCAGCCGAGGCCATTCAGGGCGTGCTCGACTACGCGGTCCGGTTGGGGGATATCCGGCTGGAAGCGCTGCAATGGGGCAACCTCGCGATCATGAAACACACGCTCGGACAGTACGACGAGGCGCTGCGCTGTGCACAGCGCTCGGTGGCCAGGGCCGTGGACGAGGACATGGACGAGGCGAAGGCACAGGCCAAACGCGTCATGGGCGAGGCCCGAGTCGGGCTTGGCGAGCTGGAACCCGCCTTCCAGGATCTGAACGAGGCGCTGGAACTGTCCCTGCGCCTGCGACTGTTGGGAAACCAGGTCTACGTGCTCAACGCCCTGGGAGTGGCCTACCGTGCGGCAGGGGCATGGGAGGAAGCCCGTGAAGCCCATGCCGAGGCGCTCGCGCTCGCGGAGAAGTCAGGCCACCGCAGCGGCGACGCCGAGATCCGCGTCGACCTGGGGATGACCCACGCGGCCGCCGGAGGCCACGACGAGGCCCTGTCCGAGCTGGAGAGGGCCCACGCCATCGCGGTCGAGCGCAGCGAGCGCTACATGGTCGCCCGTGCCGCGCTCGCCCTCGGGCGCCTGCCCGAACCGGCCATGGCGGCGGACCGGGCGCGGGGGTTCCTCCGCGAGGCCGAGGAGATCTTCGCCGAGCTGGGGCTGGCCGAGGCGGAACAGGCCAGGGAGGCCCTGAAGGACGGGCCGCCCGAGTCCCTCGGCTGACGGTCCCGGCCGGTCCTAGCCGACGGCTTTCCTCGCCCGGCGGCGCTGTCCCGCGCCCGGTCCCGGACGGCGCCGCGGCGGACCCAGCCAGCGCGGTCCCAGGGTTCCGCGCCGCATGGTCCACAGGCACAGCGTGGCGGGCAGGACGCGCACCGGCCGGGGGACGTAGGGGTACACCGCGCGGGTCGTCCGCACGATCCGGTCGAACCGGCGCTGACGCGCCTGCGACCACGGGATCGCGAACCGCTCGCGCAGGTCCGGCGGGAGCAGCCCGCCGGTGAGCAGGAGCTGGACCCGCATCAGCGGACGCAGGGGCACGCTCGCCGGACGGAACAGCTGTCCGGTGATGGCGAGGGCCTCCTCGCCCACGTCCAGCCGGGCCAGGGCTCCGTCCCAGTAGGCGGCGAACTCCTCGGGGGACGCGGGCCACTTCTCCTCGGGCAGGCCCAGGGCGGTGGCGAACGCCGACGCCTCGCGCAGGTGCAGGGCGCGCTCCTCCTCGCCGAGTTCGCCGAACACCATCGCGTGCAGGCGCGAGGCGGACTGGAACAGGGTGGCGGCCACCCACAGCAGGAGGTCGTCGTCCAGGGCCCGGTACCCGGGGCCGTTCACCTTGCGGTGCAGCGCGTGCACGATGGCGTGCAGGCGCTTCCGCTCCTCCTCGGTGCCGTAGACCGTTCCGTACACGAAGTAGAGGGTGCCGAGCAGCCGGTCGAACGGCCGGGAGGAGAAGTCGCTGTGGTCGTGCACCCCGCGGGCGACGCTGGGGTGGGCGATCTGGAGCAGGACGGCGTACCCCGCGCCGCCGAGGACGCAGGCCTCCGCGCTGATCCGCCGCAGAGGTGACTGGTCGGACGATCGGTCCATGCCAGGGATCGTACGGCACCCCGCCCGCACGGGCGGTAGGGGCACGCCCTCGTGGGCGCACGCCCGCACGGAGCGGCCCCGTCCGTGCGGCTGGGACGCGGCTCACGGCCCCAGGGAGCGGAACACCTCCGGCCGGGTCAACGCGTCGGTGTTGTCCGCGAACTGGTCGACCGCGCCCACCGGCGGCCGGGCGGCCAGTTCGGGGTCGGCGATCCCCGCCAGCAGCGCACGGGTGAACCGGGCCGCGTCCAGCACCGGCCAGGGGCGTTCGTGGAACGGCCGGGGCCGGGTGTCCAGGGCGGCTGCGAGGCCGGTCCGGTTCTGCCGGTCGGCCACCAGGGAGGACGCCTCGGCGAGGGCCGCGGCGTCCGCGTCCAGCGCCCGCGCCAGGAGCGGGGTCAGCTCCGCGGCCCCGGGCAGGCGGGCGAAGGCGCTTCCCAGCCACTTGGAGTAGGGCGGGTAGCGGCGCTCCAGCAGCAGGGCCAGGCGCATGAGGTCGCGGACCACCCGGGCCGCGACCACCCGCGCGCCCAGGCGGTCGCCCACCTCCGTGCAGCGGCCGACGAACGCCTCCTCCTGGGACACGCGCTGCCACTGGCAGGCCAGCACGTACCGCCACACGTCGTCCGGGTACCAGGCCAGGCGCTCCCTGGCCCGCGTGACCGCGCCGACACCGTCGTGGAAGACGGCTCCGCCCACCACCTCGGCCAGTCGCTGGACGGGCGTGGCGAGCCAGTCGGCGGTCTCCACCCCCTGGCCCGGGTCGAAGCCGAGTTGGCCCCGCAGCCAGTCGCCGGATCCGCCGACCTCCACCCGGTGGCGGCCGTCGGGCGCGTCGGCGTCGGGCCGCCAGGTCTGGGGAGGGCCGTCGTCCGGGCGGAACCGGACCGGCCAGCCGCGCACCCGCTCGGGCAGGCCCCCGGCGAGCAGCGCCAGCACGCGTTCGCGTTCAGCGGGTTCGTCCACGAAGACCTGGAGCCGCGGCCCCCAGCCGTGGTCGGTGGAGCGCTCGGTGTCCAGTCCGAGGACCTCGGACCCGGCGCCGAGCAGCGCGGCGGCGTGCGCGACGGGGCGGGGTCCGCGGGCGAGCAGCGGCGCCACCGCGTCCGTGTACAGGGCCCGGGACAGTTCCAGGCCGGGGAGGAAGACCGGGGGCATGCCCGAGAGCCTAGATCCGTCTCCCGGACGCGGCCACGGTTTTTCCGGTGCGGGGGCCGGTCGTCGCCGGACCGGGTCGGAGCACCTCCGGGCCGCGTCGAGCCGCCTCCGGGCCGTGTCGGAGAGGGGGTAAGGAAGATCTATCTATCTGGTTAGGTCTGGTCCGGCAGGCGGTCCGGGCGCACAGCATTCCACAACGTTTTACGACAGACCGGGGATCGCTACTGTAAGGTATCTTTCCAGTTCGCGGCGCGAATGACGGAGGAAGCGTCGTCAGTACCAGTGACGGAAAGCGTCCGACCGGCCAACCCGCCGGTGCGGTGGTACGCCGTCCCCCCGCGCAACAGGGGTATTGACGTGTAGTGACAGGGTCTTTACGGTCTACCGACAACAGGTGGAAGGAAATTCCGGGGACGCCCGGAATGGCCGGGACAACGCTGTCCGGTGTCCGCGGGGGAAATATCCGAGCCCCTACGGACGCACTCCACTTCCTGGGCCGGAAACGGTCCGGGTCACCCCGCTACGAATCCCCCGCACCGCGCCGCGAGGCCGGACGGGATCGTGACCCGAAGAGAAGGGCCCCGTTCAATGAAGACCCTCAGCAGGATCCGCTCCGCCTCCGCCGTCGCCGCGGCCACCGCTCTGATCTTCACCCTCATGCCCGCCAGCGCGGCCAGCGCGCACGGCTACGTCTCGGCCCCCATGAGCCGCCAGGCGCAGTGCGCGGCGGGCATGGTCGAGTGCGGCAGCATCCAGTGGGAGCCGCAGAGCGTGGAGGGCCCCAAGGGCCTGATGAGCTGTTCCGGCGGCAACTCCCGGTTCTCCGAGCTCGACGACGACAACCACGGCTGGCACGTCACCCAGGTCGGCACCTCGCTGAACTTCACCTGGACCCTGACCGTCAGGCACGCCACCGCCAACTGGGAGTACTTCATCGGCGGTCAGCGCATCGCCAACTTCGACGACGGCGGGGCCCGGCCCAACTCGACCGTCCAGCACAACGTGGACCTGTCCGGCTACAACGGCCGCCACACGATCCTGGCCCGCTGGAACGTCGCCGACACCGGTAACGCCTTCTACGCCTGCGTGGACGTGAACATCCGCTAGGCAGCCCGACGCCACCCCCGGCCCGGTTCCCCGCACCCGGGCCGGGGGAGCGGCGTTCCCGGCCCCTGTGCCGGACCCCCAAGGCCCCCCATTTGGCCCCAGACACGACGAAGGCCGGTCCCGTAGGACCGGCCTTCGTGCTGGTCGGGGTGGCGGGATTTGAACCCACGACCTCTTCGTCCCGAACGAAGCGCGCTGCCAAGCTGCGCTACACCCCGAAGCAACGTCCACAAGTCTAGCGGACTCCGGGGAGTGCTCGCGCACGCTTTTCGGCCGGGGCGCCGAGGAGGGTCAGGAGGAGGCCACGAGGTCCAGCAGGGAGGCCTCCGGGCGGCAGCAGAACCGCACCGGGGCGTACGGGGAGGTGCCCAGGCCGCCGGACACGTGCAGCCACGCGTCCCCGTACTCGTGCAGCCCCCAGGCGCGCCTGCGGTCGATCCCGCAGTTGGTGACCAGGGTCCCGTAGAACGGCAGGCACAGCTGGCCGCCGTGCGTGTGCCCGGCCAGGAGCAGCTGGTAGCCGTCGGCCGAGAACCGGTCCAGGTTGGACGGCTCCGGCGAGTGCAGCACGCCCAGGCGCAGGTCCGCCGACGGGTCGGCCGGTCCGGCGACCTCCTCGTACCTGTCCAGCTTGATGTGCGAGTCGTGCACCCCGGCCAGGGCGATGTCGAGGCCGCCCGCCTCCAGCCCGCCCTTGCGGTTGTTCAGGTCCAGCCACCCGGACGCGGACATCGCCTCGCCCAGCTCGCGCCAGGGCAGGTCCGGCACCCGGCGCTTGTTGTAGTCGTTCTTGCTGGTCCGCCACAGGTAGCGGGCCGGGTTCTTCGGCTGCGGCGAGAACAGGTCGTTGGACCCGTACACGAACGCGCCCGGCCGGTCCAGCAGCGGCCCCAGGGCCTCGGTGAACGGTCCCACCGCGTCCGGGTGCGCCAGCGAGTCGCCCGTGTTGACCACGAGGTCCGGTTCGTGGGCCTCCAGCCCCCGGATCCACTCGATGAGCATCTTCCGGTCGGGCGTCAGGTGCGCGTCGGACAGGTGCAGGATCCGCAGCCGCGGGCTGCCGGGGGGCAGCAGGGGCAGCTCGTAGCGGCGCAGCCGGAACCAGTTGCGCTCGATGACCGAGGCGTAGACCAGTCCCGCCGCTCCGACGGCACCCGTGATCGCGGCCGCGCGGCCCACCCGGCGCAGGATTCGTCTGTTGTCGGCGCCCATCGCCCTCCTTCGTCGTCACAGAGATCGTCGCAGATCCACGGAGCACGCGTGCGCGAACCGGCGGTGATGACGACCGGGTCCATGAGACGTTCACCCGCACGGCGTCCGCGCGCGCAAACCGTTGGTGGCCCCGCGGCGCCCCGCCGTAGGATCGGCTCATGTCCGAACTCAAAGACCGCCTCCAGAACGACCTGACCACCGCCATCAAGGCGCGTGACAAGGTGCGCACCGGCACCCTGCGCATGGTCCTGGCCGCCATCTCCACCGAGGAGGCCGCCGGCAGCACCTCGCGCTCCCTCGGCGACGACGAGGTCACCCTTCTGCTCACCCGGGAGGCCAAGAAGCGCCGCGAGGCCGCCGAGGCGTTCGACAAGGGCGACCGGCCCGAGCAGGCCGCGGCCGAGCGGGCCGAGAGCGAGGTCATCTCCGACTACCTGCCCAAGCAGCTCACCGACGAGGAGCTCTCGTCGCTGGTGGCCGAGGCCGTCACCGAGACCGGCGCCGAGGGCCCCCGCGCCATGGGCCAGGTCATGAAGGTCGTCAACCCCAGGATCGCCGGTCGGGCCGAGGGCGCCCGCGTGGCCGCCGAGGTCAAGCGCCAGCTCGCCGGATGACCTGACCCGTCCTGACCTGACCTGACCTGGTCCGACCCGACCGGGCCCGGCGGGGAACGCGAAGGGGCGGCGGTGCGCGCACCGCCGCCCCTCTCACGTGTTCGGCCTCAGTCGTCCTCCCTGCCGGGGGAGCTCGACGCGGGCGCGACCGGGAACCAGTCCTCCTCGTCCTCCGGTCCGCTGGCGGTTCCGCCGCCGCTGCTGAGGAACACGTTGACCGTGGCCCCCTCCGGCAGCCGCGTCCCCGGGTCCGGGTTGACCGCGGCCACCGTGCCCTCGGGCTCGGGGGAGCGGACCCGGGTCGAGGACACGTTCACCGCGTAGCCCGCGGCCTCCAGGGTGCTCACCGCGTCCGCCTGGGACCGGCCGAGCACGTCCGGCACGCCGCCGTCGTCACTGGCCGGGCTGGCGTCCTCGCTCGTGCGCGGGCCCGACGTCGAGCCGAACTGCGACGGGGCCGACGGCAGCTGCTCGACGTCCAGGCCCTCGTGGGCGCCGATCATGGTCTCCTCCCAGATCGGGCCCGGGATCGTCGCCCCGTACACCACCGGGAAGTAGCGGTCGCCGATGGTGACGTTGCGCAGCGGGTACTGCTGCGGGCCGCGCGGGTCGCCCACGAAGACCGCACCGGCCATCTGCGGGGTGAACCCGGCGAACCAGGCCGCGGCCGAGCCGTCGGTGGTACCGGTCTTGCCCGCCGCCGGGCGGCCGATGTTCAGGGAGGCCGCGGTGCCGCCGTTGAAGGGCTGCTCCAGCAGGTAGCTGACCCCGTCGGCCACCTCCTCGTCGAGCACCCGCTCGCACTCGGGCTCGATCTCGATCGTCTCGTGCGCGTGCTGGTCGATGATCTTGGTGATGGCCTGCGGCTCGCACAGCATCCCGCCCGAGGCGAAGACCGAGTAGGCGTTGGCCACCCGCAGCGGGGAGACCTCCTCGCTGCCCAGCGTGAAGCTGCTGTTGGCCAGCGACCGCTCGTTCTCGGTGAACAGCGTGCCGTCCGCGCGCCGCAGCCCCAGGTTCTCGGCCATCTCCATCACGTCGCAGATGCCCACCCGCGCCTGGAGCTGCGCGAAGTAGGTGTTGGACGAGGCCCTCGTCCCGCTCATCATGTTGTGCGTGGTGTTGGAGTTGGTGTCGCCGGAGTTGCTGGGCGACCAGGGACTCAGGGTGCCGCCGTTACAGCTGCGCTGCCCGGAGACGGTCACGCTGGACGGTGAGTTGAACGAGGTGCCGAACGGCAGCCCCTCGGCCAGCGCCGCCGCCAGGGTGAACGCCTTGAACGTGGACCCCGCCTGGAAGCCGCTGCTGCCGCCCCGGTTCGCGTCGGTGGCGAAGTTGATGGAGGTCTCGCCGATCTTGCTCTCGTCGGGCCCGTAGTTGCGGCTCTGCACCATGCCCAGGATGTGGCCGGTGCCCGGCTGGATGACCACCTCGGCGGCCACCTTGCGGGACTCGTTCTCGCGCGGGACCCACTCGTCCACGGCCTCCTGCGCCGACACCTGGGTCTGCGGGTCGAGCGTGGTGTGGATCTGGAGTCCGGCGGTGCGCAGCCAGCGCGCCCGCTCGGTCTCGTTCTGGCCGAAGCGCTCGTCCTTCTCGATCTCCTGGACCACGTAGTCGCAGAAGAACGGCTGGTCGCTGGGCACGCACCCGTTGGGCGGGGTGGAGATCTCCACCTCCATCGGGACCTGCTTGGCCTCCTCGGCCTCCGCCTCGGTGATCGCGCCGGTGGCCACCATGCGGTCGAGCACGACGTTGCGTCGGTCGGTGGTCTGCTCGGGGAAGAAACGGGGATTGTAGAGGTAGGGGTAGCGCACCAGGCCCGCGATGGTGGCGGCCTGGTGCAGCTCCAGGTCGCTGGCGGGCACCTGGAAGAAGTGCTGTGCGGCGGACTCGACCCCGTAGGCGCCGTCGCTGAAGTAGGCGATGTTGAGGTAGCCCTCGAGGATCTCGTCCTTGCTCATCCGCTGTTCCAGGGCGACGGCGTAGCGCAGCTCCCGGATCTTGCGGGCGATCGTCGTCTCGGAGGCCTCCTCCAGTTCCTCCTGGGTGGTGGCCGCCTCGATCTGGACGTTCTTGACGTACTGCTGGGTGATGGAGGACGCGCCCTGGGTGTTGCCGTTGAGCGTGCGGACCGCGGCGCGCAGCGTGCCCGACACGTCCATGCCGCCGTGCTCGTAGAAGTGGGCGTCCTCGATGGCGAGGATCGCGTCGATCATGACCGGCGAGACGTCCTCGAGTTCGACGAGTTCGCGGTTCTGGTCGAAGATCTCCGCGATGACGCCGCCCTCGCTGTCATAGATCGTCGATCTCTGAGGAGGCGGCGGAGTCTCCAGATTGCTGGGCATCTCCAGGAAGCCGCTGGCCACGTTGCGCGACGTGATGCCCAGTCCCCCGACGGCGGGAAGGGCGAGCGCGGCGACGAGTAGTCCCGCGACGACGCCGACGACGACCAGTTGGCTGATTCTTTGAAGCAATGTCCCCTGACCCACCCCATCAGACTAGGTGACCACGTACGTGCGAAGTGGTCCGATGTGGAACGGATAGTGCGCGAACGCGCGGAAATGACCCGCGTACCGCGGGCTGTGCCCCCATGCCATCTTTTCATGCCTATCGCAGGCCGGGCACTGTCCGGTTCGGCGGCGCGGCAAGCCCACCCCGTCCGATGCGGAGAGCCACCGGGCCCCCACGCAATGGCCCGAGCGGGCCATATTGGTGTGACGTGGAGGGGGTCCATCAGGTTCTGTTGGCGCGGCGAACGAATCCGTAACTTCTAGGCAACAGGGGTGGGCGTCGACCACCGCACCCCACGCGGCAGCGGGAGCCCACGGTGTTCTCCCCTCCGGTCCGGGGCGCGCGCGTGCCCCGGACCCCGGATCCGCTGGCGCGGGGACCGGGTGCGCACAGGGGAGCAGAGGCATGTGGACCGACCAGTGGACGACCAGGGCGCTGTGCCGACGGGTGGACCCCGACGCGCTGTTCGTCCAGGGCGCGGCGCAGCACCGCGCCAAACTCATCTGCCAGGAGTGCCCGGTACGCACCGACTGCCTGACCGACGCCCTCGACAACCGGGTCGAGTTCGGCGTCTGGGGCGGCATGACCGAGCGCGAGCGCCGCTCCCTGCTGCGCAAGCACCCCGGCGTCACCAGCTGGGGCCCGCTCCTGGAGGAGGCCCTCCGGGAGGGTGACGTCGGCCTCGTCGGCTACGCGGCCGAGCGCGCCTCGCACACCGAGCGCACCTCGGCGGCCTGACCGACGCCCGCGACCCCTACCGGTCGCGGCCCGCCAGCTCCTCGCCGACGTCGCGCAGCCCGGCCAGGTCGTGCACGTCCTCCGGCAGGGCGGCCACCTCGGCCACGCGCACACCGCCGTGCGCCGCCAGCAGCGCGTCCCGCAGCCGGATCTCGCGCCCGCGCGTGCGGACCCTCTCCGCGTGCAGCCGCAGGGCCGCCGAGGCCGGCGTCCGCGTGCCCGAGCGCTCCAGCGCCTCCGCCGCGGCGACCGCCTCGCGCACGTCCAGGGACCCGCCCGCCCCCTCGGGCAGCGGATGAGTCCGGTTGACCACCAGCCCGGCCAGCGGCATGGCGTCTGTGGCCAGCCGCTCCACGAAGTAGGCCGCCTCCCGCATCGCGTCCGTGTCCGGCACGGCCACCACCACGAAGGCCGTCCCCGGCGCCTGGAGCAGCCGGTAGGTGCGCTCCGCGCGCTTCTGGAAACCGCCGAACACCGTGTCGAACGCGGCGACGAAGGACCGCAGGTCGTCGAGGAGCTGGGCGCCCACGACCTTGCTGACCGCCGAGGTCACCAGGTTGAACCCGGCGCCGAGCAGCCGGAACGCCCCCGTGCTGGCCGGGGCGCTCAGGAAGCGGATCAGGCGCCCGTCCAGGAAGCGGCCGAGCCTCTTGGGCGCGTCCAGGAAGTCCAGCGCGGACCGGCTGGGCGGGGTGTCCACCACGATCAGGTCCCAGTCCCCCGACTGGCGCAGCTGGCCCAGCTTCTCCATGGCCATGTACTCCTGCGTGCCCGAGAAGCTCGTGGAGAGGGTCTGGTAGAAGGGGTTGGCCAGGATCTGCCGGGCCCGCTCGGGGTCCGCGTGCTCCCTGACGACCTCGTCGAAGGTCCGCTTCATGTCGAGCATCATCGCGTGCAGGCTGCCGTCGGCGCCCCCGGACAGAGGGACCGGGCGCGGTGTGTCGTCCAGCGACTCCAGCCCGAGGGACTGGGCCAGCCGCCGCGCCGGGTCCACGGTGATCACCACGGCCCGCCGCCCGCGCTCGGCGGCGCGCAGCCCCAGCGCCGCGGCCGTCGTGGTCTTGCCGACCCCGCCCGCGCCGCAGCACACGATGATCCGCGTACCGGGGTCGTCCACGAGGGCGTCCACGTCCAGGCGCCCGGCCTCCACCGCCGCGTTCACAGCCGCACCCCCTGCTCGACCAGCCGCCGCGCCAGGGAGTCCAGCGCGGCGCGGTCCACACCGCCCTCCAGCAGCGGCAGCTCCAGCAGCGGGCGGCCCAGCTCCTCCAGGTCCGAGCGCATCCGGCGCTCCAGCCGCACCCGCAGCGCGTGGGCCCGCAGCTCGCCGGCCAGCGCCGCGGCGAGTTCCCGCGCGTCCTCCAGACGCGCCTCCTTCAACCCGGCGGCCAGCGCGTCCAGGTCCGTCTCCCCCTCCGCGGCGGCGGCCAGGTCGGCCTCGTCCAGCAGCGGACGCCGCACCATGTTCACCAGCACCGCGCCCACGTTGAGGCCCAGGCCGCCGACCTCGGCGATCCCGTCCCGGGTCTCCTGGACGGGCATCTCCTCCAGCAGGGACACGAAGTGCACCCGGGTCTGCCCCGAGCGGATGACCTCCATGACCCGGTCGGCGTGGTTGCGGATCGGCCCCATGCGGGCCAGGCCCGCGACCTCGGAGTTCACGTTGAGGAACTGCGCGATCCGGCCGGTGGGCGGCGCGTCCATCACCACCGCGTCGTAGTGGAAGGGGGCCGTCGACGCGCCCTCGGCGGGCCTGCGGCGACCGCCCCGGCGGCGGCGCACCGCCTCGGTGGCCTTGCCGGTGAGCAGGACGTCGCGCAGTCCGGGGGCGATGGTGGTGGCGAAGTCCACGGCGCCCAGCCGGTTCAGCGCCTGACCCGCCCGGCGCATCCCGTAGAACATCTCCAGGTACTCCAGCAGCGCGGCCTCGGCGTCGGCCGCCAGCACGCTCACGCTGCCGCCGCCGGGCGCGGCCATCATCTCCCGCTCCTCGTAGGGCAGCGGCGGGCTGCCGAGGAGGGTGGAGACGCCCTGGCGGCCCTCCACCTCGACCAGCAGCACCCTCGCGCCGCCGGAGGCCAGCGCCAGCGCCAGCGCGGCGGCGGCCGTGGTCTTGCCGGTCCCGCCCTTGCCGGTGACGATGTGCAGTCGTGCTCCCGCGCAGGCCTCCCCCGGAGGCTTCGGTCCGTGCTCGCTCTCGCTCACTCCAGGCAGTCTATGCGGGCGTTCCAAGCGGGGCCGGGAGCGGTGCCGCGGTGGGCACGGGAGGGCACGCGGATGAGTAAGGTGGCGGCGTTGACGTGCGGCGCCCCGCCGTGGGGCGGGCCGCCGGTGAGCGAGCAAGGGTGAGGGACGCATGAGCAAGTGGGAGTACCAGACGGTGGCGCTGCTGTCGCACGCCACCAAGCAGATCCTGGACAACTGGGGCGCCGACGGCTGGGAGCTCGTCTCCGTCGTGCCCGCCCCGCTGCCGGAGGGCACCGACCCCCGCAACCAGCAGTACGTCGCGTACATGAAGCGGGAGCTGTGATGGCCACCCCCGAGGAGCGGATCGCCGAGCTGGGTCTGACCCTGCCCGAGGTGGCCGCGCCGGTCGCGTCGTACACGCCCGCGGTGCGCAGCGGGAACCACGTGTACGTGTCCGGTCAGCTGCCGTTCGTGGACGGAGAGCTCCCCGCCACGGGCAAGGTCGGCGCCGAGGTCACTCCGGAGACGGCCAGGGAGCTGGCCGCGCGGTGCGCGCTGAACGCGGTCGCCGCGGTGCGCGCCGAGATCGGCGAGCTGTCCGGTGTGGTCCGCGTGGTGAAGGTGGGCGGCTTCGTGGCCAGCACTCCCGACTTCACGGGGCAGCCCGGCGTGGTGAACGGGGCCAGCGACCTGCTGGCCGAGGTCTTCGGCGACGCCGGTGTGCACGCGCGCGCCGCCGTGGGCGTGGCGGCCCTGCCGTTGGACGCGCCGGTCGAGGTTGAGATGATCGTCGAGGTCCGCTGAGCGGTTCGCCCACTTCCGGGGCGGTGACCCTCGTTCCGCGGCGCTCTGTCCCCGAGGAGGAGGGTACGCCGATGCACGACGACCCGGCAGGCGGCGTCACCGCGCGCCAGGACGCGGCGCCGGACGGCTCCGCGCCCGGCGGCGCCGTCGCTCCCCGCCCGGCCGCCACGGTCATGCTCCTGCGTTCGCGCGGCGGCGTCCGGGACGGGGGCGCGGACGGCCCCATGGAGGTCCTGCTCATGCGCAGGGTCCGCTCCATGGGGTTCGCTCCGGGCGCCTTCGTCTTCCCCGGCGGCGGGGTGGACGCGCGCGACGCCGACGGCGACCTGCCCTGGACCGGCCCCGGCCCCGAGGAGTGGGCGCGCACGCTGGGCACCGACGTGCGCATGGCCCGGGCGCTGGTGTGCGCCGCGGTCCGCGAGACCTTCGAGGAGACCGGCGTCCTGCTGGCCAGCGAACCCGAGCACGCGGGCGAGGAGGCCATCACCCTCGACACCTCCTCCGAGGAGTGGGAACGGGACCGGCTGGGGCTGATCGACCGCTCCCGCTCCTTCACCGAGGTCCTGTCCCGGCGCGGCCTCGTGCTCCGCTCGGAGTGGCTGCGCGCGTGGTCGCGCTGGATCACCCCGAGGGCCGAGCCGCGCCGCTACGACACCTGGTTCTTCGCGGCCGAGCTCCCGCCGGGGCAGGCCTCGCGCGACGTGGGCGGCGAGGCCGACCTCACCCGGTGGACCGACCCCGCCGAGGTCCGCGGCGAGTGGGAGGCGGGCCGGATGCCGATGCTGCCGCCCACGGTCGTGGCCTGCGCCGAACTGGCGGACTGCCGGACCCTCCGGGGGGTACGGGAGGCCCGACGGGATATCGTCCCCATTGAGCCGGTTGTCCGGGAGATCGGCGGCCAGATGCGCGTCGTCGCGCCGAACGGGGTGGACTACCCTCTTCCGAAGCCCGACGCGACCCCCTGAGGGGCCGCCGAGGCGCGGGCCGCGTGCCGGAGGCCCCGGCCGCTCCCCGGCCCGGTTCGGCGAGCGAAGCGAGGTGCGATGAGGATCGACGGTTCCGGGACACTGCGCGCCAGCTGCGTGCTGTGCCCCAATCCCGGCCCGATGACGCTGGAGGGCACCAACACCTGGATCCTGCGGGAGCCGGGCGCGCGCGGGGTCGTGGTCGTCGACCCCGGCCCCCACGACGAGCGCCACCTGGAGCGCGTGGCGCGGACCGTGCAGGAGCAGGGCGCCCAGGTCCTGATGGCCGTGGTGACCCACCGCCACCCCGACCACGGGGAGGGCGCCCGGTACTTCTCGGAGCTGACCGGCGCCCCCGTGCACGCGGTCGACCCCGGGAGCAGGGTCGGCGGACGCGGCCTGTCCGACGGCGAGGTCCTGGAGGCCGACGGCCTGCGGGTGCGGGTGATCGCCACCCCCGGCCACACGGAGGACTCCGTCTGCCTGATGGTGGAGGCCGACAACACCATCCTGACCGGCGACACGGTCCTGGGCCACGGCACCACGGTGATCGACGGCGACGACGGGCTGGGCCCCTACATGGAGTCGCTGTACCGGCTGCGCTCCCTCGTGCGCGAGCACGACGTGCGCACCCTGCTGCCCGGCCACGGCCCGATCATCACTTCTCCGTCGACGGTGCTGGACTCCTACGTCGACCACCGCGAGTCGCGCCTGGGGCAGGTCCTGGACGCGGTGCGCGCGGGGGCGACCGGGGTCGAGCAGATCGTCGACCGCGTCTACCCCGACGTCACCGAGCAGATCCGGTTCGCGGCGGCCTCGTCGGTGCGCGCCCAGCTGCGCTACCTCTCGGCGCGCGGCGAGCTGCCCGAGGACGTCGAGGCCTAGGCCGCGGACACGGCTGTGGCCGCCCACCCCGCCGGGGGGAGCGGCCACACAGCGTTCAGGCCCGGGAAGCCCCGGTGCGGGGCGCGAACGTCGGCGCCCCCGGGGATCCCTGCCCGAGGAACACGGTCTAGCGGGCGCGGCGGCGCATCCGCTCGACGTCGAGCAGGACGACGGCCTTGGCCTCGATCCGCAGCCAGCCGCGCAGGGCGAACTCGGCGAGGGCCTTGTTGACCGTCTCACGGGAGGCGCCGACCAGCTGGGCGAGCTCCTCCTGGGTGAGGTCGTGGTGGACGTGCAGCCCGTCCTCGCCCTCCTTGCCGAACTTGTCGGCCAGCTCCAGCAGCGCCTTGGCGACGCGGCCGGGCACGTCGGTGAAGACGAGGTCGGCCATCACGTCGTTGGTCCGGCGCAGGCGGGCGGCCAGCGCCTTGAGCAGCTGGAGCGACACCTGCGGGCGGCTGGACAGGAACGGGCGCAGGTCGTCGTGGCCCAGTCCCGCGAGCACCGAGTCGGTGACCGCGACGCCGCTCGCGGTGCGCGGGCGCGGGTCGAACAGCGACAGCTCGCCGAACATCTCGCTGGGGCCGAGCACCCCGAGCAGGTTCTCGCGGCCGTCCACGGCCGTGCGGGTCAGCTTCACCTTCCCGCTGAGGATGACGTACAGGCGGTCGCCCTCGTCGCCCTCGCTGAACAGGGTCTGGCCGCGGCCGAGACGCACCTCGTTCACCGAGGAGCGGAGTGCGGCCGTGTCCTCCTCGTCCAGCGCCTCGAACAGAGGGGCCTTCCGCAGCACCTCGTTGATCTCGTCCACCACACGTCCTCCTAAAACCTGACCGCCAACAGTGTGACGTATATCGCACCCGGGTGTGAAACCAGGTCGTGATCCCGGCTTGTCCGCCGAGAGACAACTGCCCACAACAGCCGACGTCAGCCCCTGCGATCCTAGCCGTCCTCAGTTCTGTACCAGGGCTGTCCGCGCCGCGCCACCGGACATTGGTTACATAGCCCGTCCTTCGGCGGTGGTGCGGCCCCGTTTCCGACGGCCGCGCGAGCACGGCCGCGGGGCCGCGGTACGCCCCGCCACCGGGACGCCTACCCTGTGATGATGCCCCGTGACACACCAGACGCGACCGAGCCGACGACCACGCCCACCGGTGAGAGCCGGCTCGCGCTGGTCCGCCGCGCCCGCAGGATGTACCGGGAACTCGTCGAGCTGTACCCGGACGCCCACTGCGAACTGAACTTCACGACCCCCCTGGAACTGCTGGTCGCGACGATCCTGTCCGCCCAGTGCACGGACAAGCGGGTCAACCAGGTCACCCCCGCCCTCTTCGCCCGTTACCCCGACGCGGAGGGCTACGCCTCGGCGCGGCGGGAGGAGCTGGAGGAGATGATCCGCTCGACCGGCTTCTTCCGGGCCAAGGCCAACAGCCTCATCGGACTCGGACAGGAGCTGTGCGAACGGCACGGTGGAGAGGTTCCGAGGAAACTCTCCGACCTGGTCAAACTACCCGGTGTAGGACGAAAGACCGCAAACGTACTGCTCGGTAACGCCTTCGATGTGCCCGGCATCACCGTCGACACCCATTTCGGTCGGCTCGTCCGCCGTTTCGGGTGGACCGACGAGGAGGACCCGGTGAAGGTCGAGCACGAGATCGGCGCGCTCTTCCCGCGCCGCGACTGGACGATGCTCTCCCACCGCGTCATCTGGCACGGCCGCCGGGTCTGCCACTCCCGCAAGCCCGCGTGCGGGGCCTGCGGACTGGCCCGCCTGTGCCCCTCCTTCGGCGAGGGGCCCACGGACACCGCCACCGCCACCAAGCTGCTGCGGATGCGCTCCTTCTCCTGAGGCCCACGGACTCCCCGGGCGCGCGGGGGCGGACGCGTGGTGCGAGGCGGCCTCTCCGGCGCACCCGGCCGCGAGCCCGGGTGCGCGGGGGCGGACGGGGCGGACATCGGGAGCAGGCGCCGGAGGTTTGTACCCTGAGCACGTGAGTGTGCGCACATCGGCCCCGTCGCGGGCATCCCGGTCCGCGGCGCCCCGCGTGACGGCGGTACCCCCGCCCGCCGGCGCCGGGGAAGGTCCGACGACGTGACGACTCCCGAGGAGCGGCGCGCTCCCTCGCGCGGCGCTCCCCCGGGCGCGGGCCCCACGGCCCCGCGAGGAGCCCGGCGCACGGCCCCTCCGACCCACCGACGGCGCGACGACTCCCGGAACAGGTTCCCCGCATGAACTCGACCCCGCTCTGGCTGGCCGCGCTCGCGGACGCCGCCGAGACGATGACC
The DNA here is from genome assembly GCA_000340945.1 of Nocardiopsis synnemataformans DSM 44143. Classification (GTDB taxonomy): domain Bacteria; phylum Actinomycetota; class Actinomycetes; order Streptosporangiales; family Streptosporangiaceae; genus Nocardiopsis; species Nocardiopsis synnemataformans. Next base: position 26,965 of record ANAW01000287.1, read on the forward strand.
GTGCCGCCGCCCATGCGGCCGCCCGCCGAGGGAGGGCGGGAGTCCGCCGTCCTCGTCCTCTTCGGCGAGGGGCCGAGGGGGCCCGACCTCCTCCTCATCCAGCGCAGCGAGGGCCTGCGCCGCCACGCCGGACAGCCCGCCTTCCCCGGCGGCCGGATCGAGCCCTCCGACGCCTCCCCGGAGGCCGCGGCGCTGCGCGAGGCCGCCGAGGAGACCGGGCTCCTCCCCGAGGGGGTCGACGTCGTCGGCCGCCTCCCCGAGCTGTACCTGAGCTTCAGCGACTTCCGGGTGGCGCCCGTCCTGGGCTGGTGGCGCGAGCCCAGCGAGGTGCGGCCGACCGACCTGGGCGAGGTCGCCGCGGTCTCCCGCGTGCCCGTCGCCGACCTCGCCGACCCGGCCAACCGGGTCAAGGTGCGCTACGGGGGCGGGCCCCACTGGGGTCCCGGCTTCCGGGTGGACGGCATGCTCGTGTGGGGCTTCACCGGCGCGGTGATCGACAGCCTGCTCGCCCTGGGCGGCTGGGAACTTCCCTGGCGCGACGAGGGTCTCACCGATGTGTTCGAAGCAACCCCGCAGGGCCTGCGGCCGGTCGGTTAGCGCTCACTCTTGGAGGGCAATGTGCTCGACGTGATCCTGGTCGTCCTGCTGCTGCTGTTCGCGGTGACGGGGTACCGGCAGGGTTTCATCGTCGGTGTCTTCAGCTTCGTGGGCTTCGTCGGAGGGGGCGTCCTCGCCGCCCTGACGGCCCCGGAGCTCATCCAGGAGTGGGTGGACGACCCCGGCAGGCAGGCGCTGCTGGCGATCGCCGTGGTGTTCCTGTCCGCGGCGCTCGGCCAGTTCCTGCTGTCCTACCTGGGCACCTTCGTCCGCAACAAGGTGACGTGGGACTCGGCCCGGGTCCTGGACGCCATCGGCGGCGCCGTGATCAGCGGGCTGTCGGTGCTGCTGGTGGCCTGGTTCATCGGCAGCACGGTCGCCAACTCGGCGCTGCCGTTCGTCGCGGGCCAGGTCAGGGACTCGCGCATCCTCCACTCGGTGGACACCCTGATGCCCGAGGCCGCCCACAACGGGTTCTCCACGTTCCGCCGGATCGTGGACCAGAGCGCCTTCCCGCAGGTGTTCAGCGGCCTGGGCACCGGCGAGCTGGCCGAGGTGGCGCCGCCGGACCCGGACGTGCTCACCACCCCGGAGCTGATCGAGTCGAGCCGCAGCGTGGTGAAGGTGCTGGGCACCGCGCCCTCCTGCCAGCGCCGCGTGGAGGGGACCGGCTTCGCGTACGCGGAGGACCGGATCATGACCAACGCGCATGTGGTCGCCGGGGTCACCGACGACCTGCGGGTGGTCACGCGGGAGGGCTACCAGCTCGACGCCACGCTGGTGCTCTTCGACCCGCAGCAGGACCTGGCCGTGCTGCACGTGCCGGGCCTGGACCTGGAACCGCTGGAGTTCGACTACGAGGCCCCGCAGGGCGGTGACGCGGTCGTGGCGGGCTTCCCGCGCAACAGCGGCTTCACGGCCGTCCCCGCGCGCGTACGGGCCCGCCAGACGGCGCAGGGACCGGACTTCTACCACTCGCAGCAGGTGAGCCGGGAGATCTACCAGGTGCGCGCCGTGGTGCGCCCGGGCAACTCCGGCGGCCCGCTGCTGTCGCCGGAGGGCACCGTGTACGGGGTGGTCTTCGCCGCCGCCACGAACGAGCCCGAGACGGGCTACGTGCTCACCGCCGACGAGATCGCGGAGAACGCGCGGAGCGGCCTGGAGAGCAGCGAGCAGGTCTCCTCCCAGGCCTGCGACTGACCGGGGGCCTCCCGTCGTCCACAGGCCGGATCCGGGGCTTTCCGGGGCCTGCGTGAGGCGGTTGACTGGATGTACGGGGGCCCACGGGCACGGTCGGCACCGTGCTGCCCGTCTTCGGACCCCGGTACGCACCGAGGGCGCCTCCCCGCGGGGAGGCGCCCTCGTGAGCGTCGGGTACCGGCCCGGACCGCTCCTAGTTGGAGCTCGGGTCGGGCGAGTGCTCCGTGGCCAGCGGCCAGCTCATCCGCACCACGGTTCCCCGGTCGCTGGGGTCGATCTTCACCTCGTCGGCCAAGCCCGTGATGACCGCCAGGCCCAGCCCCGGGGAGAACCCGGAGATCCCGCCGGGAGGGGTGTCCTCACCGTCCAGGAAGAGCCCGTCGAGCAGGGACGGGTTGGTGGGCTCCTCCGTGTCCTTGGCGGGGGCACGGTCGGAGACGACGACCTCGAAACGTTGCGTCGCGCTCCCGTTGGCGCGCAGGATGCTGCTCGTGGCGTCGGTGCGGGACTCCGACGCCGGATCAGGCCCGCTGCCGTCGATCAGCTGGAGCAGGATCGGCTGTGTGGGGCAGTGCAGCTTGTGCGCCGCCACCGCCCGGGAACACGCCTCACCGACCGCCAGCCTGATCTCGTCGATCGCTGAGGCGGCGATACCCGCCCGCCGTGCCACGGTGGCGGCCATGAGCCGTGCCGTGCGCACGTGAGCGGGGAGCGCGCTGATCGTGAGCGTGATGGTTGCCATCGCTCGCTCGGGGCTACTTCGCGGAACGCTTGTCGATGGCTTCCTGCACCGAGTCGTGGATACCGAAGACCTTGGTCAGACCGGTGATCCGGAAGATCTTCAGGATGCGCTCCTGGGTGCAGACCAGGTCGAGGGTCCCGTCGTGGGCCCGGACGCGCTTGAGCCCGCCCACGAGCACACCGAGGCCCGTCGAGTCCAGGAACTCCACCTTCTCCATGTTGACCACGAGGTGGAAGTTGCCCTTGTTGACCAGGTCGATCAGCAGCTCGCGGAGCCGGGGCGCGGTATAGACATCGATCTCACCCTCAACGACGACGATCTCGGTGTCGCCCTCGGTGTAATGATCAAGCTTCAAGTCCACTAGTCCTCCAGCGCCGAACCGCGAAAAACGCGAATGATCTCTGCCGGGCGTTACCCCACCAGCACGCATTCAACCACGCGTGTCGAGTGCGTCTTCCTGTGATGCACAGAAAAACCGTGACACCGCGCCACTGTTCCCCCGGATGTCACACTGAAACCAATGTCCCAGTGCTCCACCCTTGGGTAGGAGGCGCCTGCGGGCCTCGAACGCGTACCAGTGAGGAGGGGTCTCGGATGAGGCGACCGGAGCCCGTGCTTCCCGGTGTGTGGCGTGACGATACCCGGTACCCACAGGTGACCCACATCGAGCACGTGGCCCGCAACGACGGGGTGAGCGGGGAATGGCCGGTGTGGACCGCGCCCCACCTGGTCGAACGGCTCGCCGACAGGGGGATCACGGGACCGTGGTCCCACCAGGCCGAAGCCGCCGACCTCGCACGTTCGGGCCGTGATGTGATCATAGCCACGGGTACCGCCTCGGGAAAGTCACTCGCCTTCCTCTTACCCGCTGTGGACGCGGTTGACGCGGGCGGAACCGTGCTCTACCTCTCCCCGACCAAGGCGCTCGCCCAGGATCAGCTGCGGTGGATAACGGACCTCTCCCTGCCGGGGATGCGGACAGCCGTCTATGACGGTGACACCTCGTCCGAGGAGCGCTCCTGGGTGCGCGAGCACGGCAACTACGTGCTGACCAACCCGGACATGCTGCACCACGGCATCCTGCCCCGCCACGGGGCGTGGTCGCGCTTCCTGCGTCGGCTGCGCTATGTGGTGATCGACGAGGCGCACCGATACCGGGGGGTTTTCGGCTCGCATGTCGCGCAGATCCTGCGTCGGCTGCGCCGCGTGTGCGCCCGCTACCGGGCGCGTCCGGTGTTCGTGCTCGCCTCGGCCACCTCCGGCAGCCCGGCCGAGAGCGCCACCCGGCTGACCGGCGTGCCCGTCACGGCGGTCAGCCGGGACGGTTCCCCGCGCCCGGGGATGTCCGTGGCGCTGGTGGAGCCGGAGCTGACCGACCTGACCGGCGAGCACGGTGCGCCGATCCGCAGGACGGCGCCCTCGCAGGCCGCCGAGATGCTCGCCGACCTGGTACGCGACGGTGTGCGCACCCTGGTGTTCGTCCGCTCCCGGCAGGGCGCGGAGGTGGTCGCGCTGACCACCCAGCGCCTGCTGTCCGAGCGCGGCGACCACGCCCTGGCGGGGAGGGTGGCCGCCTACAGGGGCGGATACCTGGCCTCGGAGCGCCGGGAGCTGGAGGAGGCGCTGCGCTCGGGGGAGATCCTGGGCCTGGCCAGCACCAACGCCCTGGAACTGGGGGTGGACATCAGCGGTCTGGACGCGGTGCTCATCGCCGGGTGGCCGGGAACGCTCGCGTCGCTGTGGCAGCAGGCGGGCCGCGCCGGGCGGCGCGGGGAGGACGCGCTGGCGGTGTTCATCGCCCGGGACGATCCTCTGGACACCTACTTGGCGCACCACCCGGAGGCCATTTTCGGCCGGTCCGTAGAAGCCACCGTCCTTGACCCGGAAAACCCGCACATCCTGGGACCGCACCTGTGCGCGGCCGCCCAGGAACTGCCGATCACCAAGGACGACTTCGACCTCTTCGGAGCGACGACCGAGGAGCGGCTCGACGAACTCGTCGAGCGCCGCCTGCTGCGCAGGCGTCCACGGGGCTGGTTCTGGACGAGCAACGAACGGGCCAGCGACCTGGCCGATATCCGAGGGTCGGGCGGACCGCCCGTGCAGATCGTCGACACCGAAAGCGGCCAGCTGCTCGGCGAGGTCGACGAGCCCGCCGCCCACGGCACCGTCCACCCCGGCGCGGTGTACCTGCACCAGGGGTACACGTACCTGGTCGACGACCTCGACCTCGACGAGGGCGTCGCCCTGGTCCGTCCCGCGGAGCCGCCCTACAGCACCTGGGCGCGCGACACCACCGACATCACCGTCCGGTCGGTGCTGCGCCAGGAGGAGTGGCCGAGCGGGGCCACGGTGTACTTCGGTGAGGTGCAGGTGGTGCGCCAGGTGGTGGGGTTCCTGCGCAGGGACGTGCGCACCGGTTCGGTGCTGGGGGAGCGGTCGCTGGACCTGCCCGAGCGCACCCTCGACACCCGCGCGGTGTGGTGGACGCTGCCCGCCGAGGGCGAGGAGCGGCTGCGCCGGGAGGACGTGGGGCTGCTGGGCGCCGCCCACGCCGCCGAGCACGCCACGATCGGCCTGCTGCCGCTGCTGGCGACCTGCGACCGCTGGGACATCGGCGGGGTGTCCACCTCGATGCACGGTGACACGGGCAGGCTGACGGTGTTCGTCTACGACGGGTACGAGGGCGGCGCGGGCTTCGCCGAACGGGGGTACGCGGCGGCGCGCGAGTGGCTGTCCGCGACCCGCGCGGCCATCGCCGACTGCGAGTGCGACCAGGGCTGCCCGTCGTGCATCCAGTCGCCCAAGTGCGGTACCGGCAACGAGCCGTTGAGCAAGGCCGGTGCGCTGCGTCTGCTCGACGAGGTGCTCGCGGACGGCGAGGACTGAGACCGTCCACAGGCTGTGGACGAAGCGCCGGAGGTGCGGAGTTATCCACAGGCTGGGGAAGGGGCTTTCGCCTCGACCCCCGTCCGCCGAACCTGGAGGGGAGAGGGCCGGAGCAGTCGGCCCCCCATCTGGAAGGCCGCCATGTCCGCTCCCGTGCTCCCGTCTGCTCCCGTGCTCCCGCCCGCTCCCGCCTTTCCGCCCACCGCCGCGCCGCCTCCGTCCGACGCCGGGATGACGACCTCCGAATACGCCTTCTGCACCATCGCGGCGGTCGCCTTCGCCGGGGTCCTCTACGCCGTGCTCACCAGCGGTGCGGTCGAGGACGTCCTCACCGATCTCGTGGTCAATGCGCTCGGCTCGGGTCTGTGACCGGGGCTCGGCCACCGCGGAGGCGGCGATGGTGCTGCCCTCCCTGCTGCTCGTCCTGGCCGTGGCCCTCGGTGCCGTCCAGGCCGCGTCGGCGCAGCTCTCCTGCGCCGACGCGGCTCGCGTGGGCGCGCGGGCGCTGGCCCGCGGCGAACCCCACGACCGGGCCCGCGCCCTGGCGCTGACCGCCGCCCCCGACGGAGCGGACGTGCGCCTGTCCGAGGACGGGGGCATGGCCCGCGTCACCGTACGGACCCGACTCCTGCTCGGCCCGGGGATCTCCCTGCCGGTGGACGGCAGCGCCGCCGTTCCCCTCGAACCCGGGAGCTGATCCCGGTGCGCTCCGACTCCGGTTCCGCCACCGTCTGGTGGGTCGCACTGGGCGCACTGCTCTGGTTCGCCACCCTCGCCGTCCTCGCGACCTCCGCGGCACGGCTCGACCGCGACCGCGCCACCACCGCGGCCGACCTGGCCGCGCTCGCGGCCGCCGCCGGGGCCGTCCACGGAACAGAACGGGCCTGCGCGCAGGCCCGCGACACCGCCGAGGCCAACCGCGCCTCCCTCGAATCCTGCGTCCTCACCGGCTCCACCGTCGAGGTGGTGGTCGCGGTTCCCTCGTCCCTCATCGAACGGCCCGTCCGGGCGCGCTCCCGGGCCGGACCGGCCGCCGTCTCCTCCGAGGAAGTGGAATGAGCCCTGCCCCCGTCTCCGTGCTGATGTGCGCCCTCCTGCTGGGAGCCCCCGCCCAGCCCGGGGGCGCACCACCCTGCCCCGCCTCGCCCGCGCCGCACACCGCAGGTCCCGTCGATTCCGCCCACTCCGTCGGTTCCGGGAACTCCGCGCACGTCCCCGGTTCCGCTGACCTCACCCACGCCGTTGGTTCCCGAAGCAGTACGGGCACCGCGGGGCCGGAGGGTCCCGCGCACTCCGTCGGTCCCCACGACAGCATGGGCACCGCGGGGCCGGAGGATCCCGCCCACTCCGTCGGGCCCACCGATCACGCGCACTCCGGCGGCCCCGTCCGCTCCGATGGACCCGTTCGGTCCGGGGCCCTCGGGAACTCCGGCGAAGCGGGCTCTCCCGGTGGATCCGAACGGTGCGCCGACCCGTCACCGGCACCCGACCCCGCCTCCCCGGAGCCGTCCGGACCCGTGCGGGACGGCCCGCGCGACGCGACGGACACGCCCTCGCCCGTCAGCGAACCGGTGGTGTACCGCACGGCCGCCGCCCCGACCCCGACCGGTACGGCGTTGCGGATCGTCGGCAACGTCTCGACCGGAATCCTGGCGGTGCTGTGCGTCGTGGTGCCGGCGCTGCGCCTGTCCGTCGGCTGGCCCCGCTTCCCCGTCCCCTACGAGGGCCAGCGGCGGCGCGGTTCCGGGGACGAGGAACCCTGACGGTCACCGCGCCGCCGCACACGCGACCGGGCCCGGGGGCTCAACCGCCCAGGGCCCGGGACAGCAGCTCGGCGGCCATCGGCACGATGCCGATCAACACGAACGCGGGCAGGAAGCACAGCCCCAGGGGCGCCACCACCAGCACGCCCAGCCGTTCGACCCGGGCCGTCCCCCGTGCCCGCAGGGTCCGGCGCAGATCGGCCGCGTGCCGGTCCAGGAGGTCGGCCACCGGCGCCCCGGTGTCGGCGGCCCGGGCCAGGTCGCGCCCCACCGGGACGAGGGGCTCGGGCAGCGCCGGACGCCGCCACGCCTCGGCGGGAGCGGCGCCCAGGCGCAGCTGTTCGGCCACCGCCGCCAGCTCCTCCCCCAGCCTCCCCCGCGTCGCCCGAGACACCGCCGTGAGGCAGGAGGGCACCGTCGCCCCGGCGCGGATCCCCGAGGCGAGCAGACCGATCACCACGGGAAGGTCGGCGGTCACCGGCAGCCGGTCCGAACGGGAACCGGTACTTCTGCGGGCACGCACCCACAGGGCAGCGCACACCCCGGCCGCGACGACGCCCCCGGCCACGCCGAACAGGGCCACCGCGACGGTCAGCGCGAACACCCCCGCCAGCGTCGGCCCCAGCAGCCGGACCGGCAGTCCCGGCCCGGCCGGAGCACGGGAGGGGGGACGCAGTTCGCGCGCCGGTCCCCCGCCCAGCAGTGTCCACACACACGCGGCTCCCAGAACCGCGGCGGCCGTCGGGAACATCCGTCCTCCCCTTCCTCTCCTCGCGCTCCACCGCCGTGGCCGGAGCGATGCCGACTGTGTCTCTCCCCGGATCCCGGGCTCGGGTTACCGGGCCGGATCCTGCTGCCCGGTGCCCGGTGCCCGGTGTCCGAGGTCCATCTCTCGGCGTCCGCATGCCCGAGATCCGTTGCCTGGTGCTCGGGCCCGCTGCCTGGTGCCCGAGGTCCATCTCTCGGCGTCCGCATGCCCGAGATCCGTTGCCTGGTGCTCGGGTCCGCTGCCCGGCGTCCGCTGTCTGCTGCCCCGTGCCCGTTGCCCGGTGTCCGAGGTCTACCGCCCACTGATCAGTGCCTGAGGTCCGCTGTCCGCTGTCCGGTGTCCGACCGCCCGGGGCCCGCTGCCCGGTGCCTGTCAGGGAAAGGCGGTCGCCGAGCGCACCATGCGCAGCGTCCACCAGGTTCCGAGAGCGTCCAGGGCCACCCCGCCCACCAGGCAGGCCAACCCCAGCGGCGTGGTGAACAGGAACGCCAGCGGCGACCCGCCCAGGCCAGAGGACAGCAGCAGCCCGACGGCGGGCAGGGCGGCCAGCACGATCGCGGTGGTGCGCGGACCGGTGGTGCGCGCGGCGGCCTCCGTGCGCTGCTCCTCCTGTTCGGTGAGGTTCGCCGCCAGGGCGTCCACCACCTCGGCCAGGCCCGCCCCGGTGTCCGCGGCCACCTCCCAGCACACCGCCAGGTAGGCCAGCGCCCACAGGTCCGGTTCGCGCTCGGCCTCGCGGAGCAACGACGCCGCGTCGGTCAGAGCGCCCACCAGCGGGCCCGCCTCGGCGGCCGAGATCCGCAGGGCCTCCTCCGGCGGCTGTCCGGCGCGCAGCTCGGCGGCCAGCACCCGGCACAGCACCACCACCGCGCCGCGGCGCCGGGCGCCCTCGCCGTGACGGGCCGCCAGCGCCCTCCAGTCCACGGGCCGCGACACCGGACGCCGGGGGCGGGGGAGGAGGGCCGCCAGCCGACTGCGCCGCGCACCGGGGACCAGACACAGCAGCACCAGACCTCCCGAACAGGCCACCAGCGCGGTCACCACCGGCGCCACCCCCCGCCCAGGCGGGCCGCCACCTCGTCCGCCCCCGCGTGCTCCCGGCGGGTGCCGTCGGGACCGAAGGACACCGCTGGCACCGCGTCCACCAGCCCGTCCGAACCGCGTCTCAGCACCCGCAGCTCGGCCAGGCGCCGCCCGCCGGGGTCCCGGACCAGGTGCACGACCATGACCCGGGTGGCGGCCAGCTGGCTGTGCACGGCGGCCCGGTCCAGCCCGGCCGCGCACCCCAGCGCCTCCACCCGCGCGGGCACGTCGCCCGCGCCGTTGGCGTGCAGGGTTCCAGCGCCGCCCTCGTGCCCGGTGTTCAGGGCGCCGAGCAGGGACACGATCTCCGGCCCGCGCGCCTCGCCGACCACCAGCCGGTCCGGACGCATCCGCAGCGCCTGCCGCACCAGGGCCTCCAGCGACACCTCGCCGCTGCCCTCGATGTTGGGCGGACGCGTCTGGAGACGGACCACGTGCGGGTGCTCGGGCCGCAGCTCCGGGGAGTCCTCGGCCAGGACGATCCGCTCCCCCGGATCCACCAGCGAGAGCAGGCACGACAACAGGGTGGTCTTGCCCGTGCCGGTTCCCCCGCTGACCAGGAACGGCACCCGCGAGGACACCAGGGACCGCAGCAGCGCGGACCCGCAGGGGGTGACCGTCCCCCGCTCGGTCAGCCGTTCCAGGGTGAACACCCGCCGGGGCGGCAGCCGCAGCGACACGCACGCCCCGGCGGGCGCCACCGGCGGCAGCACCGCGTGCAGCCGCGCGCCGTTGGGAAGCCGGGCGTCCACGTACGGCACGGCAGCGTCCAGCCGCCGCCCCGCCTGCGCCGCCAGCCGCTGGGCGAGTCGGCGCACCGCGTCCGCCGACTCGAAGCGCACCCCGGCCCGGCGCAGGCCCCCGCCGTCGTCCACCCACACCTCGTCGGGACCGTTGACGAGGATGTCGGTGACCCCTGAGGTCATGAGCTCCTCCAGCGGCCCCGCCCCGGACAGGTCGGCGGCCAGACGGCGGGTCATGGACAGCACCTCGGTGTCGCCCAGCAGCCCTCCCTCGGCGCGCAGCGCCGCCGCGACGCTCGACGGGCTCACCGGCACCCCGGACGCCACCAGCCGGTTGCGCACGGCCTCCACCAGAGGGCTCACCAGACCTTCTCCAGCGCGGGCAGGCCCGCCACGACCCGGTCGGCGAACCGGGCCAGGGGCGAACGGGGATGGCGGGCGGGCACGTCCCCGGCGGCCAACGACCGGGCCAACCCCGGCTCGGACGGCAGGTCCGCGCCCAGGTCCACCTTCAGGGCCCTGGACACCACGTCCGCGCTCAGTTCGCCCCGGGCGCCGCGCACCACCAGCCGCACGGTCCGAGCCTCCTCCCGCAGCCGGGCGACCGTCCTGGTCGCCGCCACCACCGAGGGCACGTCCGCCGGGACGACCACGAGCACCAGGTCGGAGCGGTTCAGGAACACGGTGGTGGCCGGGTCGAAGGAGCGCGGCAGGTCGGCCACCACCAGGTCGGTGCCGTCCCTGGCCGAGGACAGGACCGCGCGCACGGCGCCCACCGGCAGGGGGCCGGTCGGCTCCCGGCCGCGCGTCCAGGTCAGCACCGACACTCCGGAGGTCCCCGGCAGTCCGGCGCGCAGGTCGCGCCAGCGCACCCGTCCGCGCCTGCGCAGCAGGTCGCCCCAGCCGGTCCACCGCTCGGGGCCGGGGGAGGGGCCGCGTTCGCACCCGAGGTAGACGTCGGAGCCGCACCCGAACGGGTCGGCGTCCAGCAGGGCGGTGGAGCGTCCGGCGCGCTCACCGGCCAGGGCGAGGGCCACCGCGAGCAGGCTGGCCCCGGCGCCGCCCCGACCGCCGACCACCGACACCGTGGGCGCCGGTGCCCGGCCGGGGGACGACGCCCTCGCGAGCAGGTCGACCAGCAGCGCCTCGTCCCGGGGCAGGAGGAGAACGCGTGCTTCTTCCGATCCGTGCGGAGACCCCCCGTCTGGAACACCCGGCGGGGGACCCTCCCCGGGAGCACCTGGAAGGGGACCCTCCCCGGGAAAACCCGGTCGGTACCGCTCCGGGGGGACGCACGGCCGGGGCACCGCGGCGACCGCTGGCACGGACCCCTCCCCCGACAGGGCCCCGTCAGCGGCGGCCTCCCGCGCGTCCCGGGCCACGACCACGTGGCGGCCCGGCGGAGGGTCGGCGGCCCGCAGGAGCGCGCGCAGGTCGGCGCCGACCACGACGAGCGGCGCGCGCGGCCACAGGCTCAGCGCCCGGTCGAGCGTGCGGGCGACGGCGACCTCGGTGGAGGCGGCGGTGGCCAGCCTGAGGAGGTCGTCGAGGAGGAGGGGGTCGGCGGTCGCGAGTAGGGGCCGGCGCTGGACGTCCATGGGACCTCCCGGGTCGAGGGGCTTTCCTCGACCTTCGCCGACCGGGCACGACAGCGAAAGCCCCGATCCGAAGCTGTGGACAACTTCGGCGGGGCTCGGCTCGGTGCAGGGGGGCGGACGTCGCGGAGGCCTGCGGCCTGGCCCATCCGGGGTCCGGTTCGCCTGCGGCCCGGTTCGTTCGCGATCCGGTTCACCTGGCGGGCGGGATGCGTATACGGGGGCGGATACGCACCCCCGCCCGTCAGGCGAGATGAGCGGACGCGGGGACTCGCCTTCACAGGGGGAGAAGGCCGCCACGCGAAATTCCGGTCCCGGGGGGTAGGACCGGGTCCGCTCTCTGGTGAGGGTCGGCGGAGAGACGTGCTCTCGCGACCACCGGAAGGCACACGGGCGTCATTCGCGGAAGAGGGATACCACCGGAACGCGAAATGGGGCGCGCACGGCGGAGGCGCGAAGCGGACGGCCTACCCTCCTGGGAACGACGGAACAGACGTTACCACGCAGCGTTCCGTATCGGTTCTGGAATCAAGGGCAAAAATTCGGGTCAACCGTCTTTTCAGCGCCGGAACATCGGCGTAGAAAGAAAGCAGTCGGTGGCTGAGAACCACCCCGACGCGACAACCGGGAACCCACGCGCCACTTGGCCCCGTGAGGCCCGTCTAGACCGGACAGGCTGATGTCCTGCCTGGTCAGACTAGGGAAATGGACGCCTGCTAACCCGGCGGAACGTGTCGGAGGCGGCGCCCCGGAAGACAGGACGGGGCGCCGTTCGCCCTGTGCGCACGCAAGGGCCGTGCGACCCCCGTTCCCTTCTGGAACCGGCAAGCGTGACCGAACCGATACTTTTCCTGAACCTACTGGTCGGTAAATAAACGGTTGGTGTTCAACTTTTTGGTCGCGCACAGTTGTCGCCAGTCAAAAGTTGTTGTCCTTTCGCGACTTCTCCGTGCGCCCGCACACTCCGAGTCCCCCGAGGCGTCCTGCCCGGGGGCCGGAGTCCCCGTGCTCAGCCGCGCTTGAGGGCCTCACAGGTGGCCAGCGAGTCCTGCGCCCCCGCGCGGACCGCGCGGCAGCAGTACGCCACCCACCCGGCGACGCCCTCCGGAGTACCGCCCATGTAGCCGCGCAGCGCCGGTCCGTACTCGTCCCGCAGCGTTCGGTGCCCCAACTCGGACGGCACCAGCGACTTGGGGTCCAGACCCCGCTCCACCAGCGTCAACCGCTCCGCCGCGCGCGCCACCAGGCCGTCGCCCCACCCGAACGGCCGGACCGCCATCAGCTCCCCGTGCACCAGGGCCGACATCACCAGGGCCGGGACCGACGTGCGCACGCCCAGCAGCGAGTACAGGCCCTCCAGCCGGGCCATCGCCGTCTCCGGAGCCGGGGCCGGGCCGAGTCCCAACGGGTCCTCGACCCGCTCCCCGGCCCTGCGGGGGCGGCCCAGCGCGTCCGCGGACACCGCGTCCGCCGCGGCGAGCGTGTGCAGCCGGGCCAGGGCCTGGCGCGGCGCCCTCGGCCAGGTGTCCACCAGGCCCCCCAGCTCTCCGGACACCCGCAGCGCGCCCTTGACGCGCGTGTCGTACACGTGCCCCTCGCGGATCTCCTCCATCGAGACCTCGGCGCCCTCCAGCGCCGCCGACGCGACCGCGCCGCGCAGGGCGGACTCCATGGACACGTCGCTGCTGCGGCGGCGCAGCACGCGGTGCCCCAGCAGGCGGTCGACCAGAGTCCGTGTCTCGGCGACCGCGTCGGCCACACCGGGCAGCTCGGCGATCCGGGCCAGCGGGTCGGACGCGGGGGAAGAAGTCGGTTCGCTCACGGAAAACAACACTACGCGCCGGTAACACGGGAGGCCTCCACCGGCGGGCCGGGTCGGCGGCCGGCACCGGCGGCACCGCCTGGACCGGCC
>ANAW01000288.1:0-8143 GCA_000340945.1 Nocardiopsis synnemataformans DSM 44143
GGGTGTCGCACCACATGATTAATTGGGTGTGAACCAGCCTACGTAAGGAGAATCACAGTGGCCGACAGCACTCCCGCGAGCCAGGAGACACTGTCCAACCTTCTCCACGAGACGCGCAGCTTCCCTCCCCCGGAGGCGCTCGCCGCCGACGCCAACGTCAAGGCCGACGCCTACGCCAGGGCCGACGAGGACCGTCTCGGCTTCTGGGAGGAGCAGGCCCGCAGGCTCCAGTGGGAACAGCCCTGGGACACCGCCCTGGAGTGGAACCCGCCCTTCGCCAAGTGGTTCGTCGGCGGCAGGATCAACGCCTCCGTCAACTGCGTGGACCGGCACGTGGCCAACGGCCTCGGTGACCGCGTCGCCTACCACTGGGAGGGCGAGCCCGGCGACACCCGCACCATCACCTACGCCGAGCTCAAGGACCTGGTCTCCCAGGCGGCCAACGCCATGACCGAACTCGGTGTGCGCAAGGGCGACCGTGTCGCCATCTACATGCCGATGATCCCCGAGACCGTCGTGGCCATGCTCGCCTGCGCCCGGCTCGGCGCCGTCCACATGGTCGTGTTCGGCGGCTTCTCGGTGGACGCCCTGGGCCAGCGCCTCGACGACAGCCAGGCCAAGCTCGTGGTCACCGCCGACGGCGGCTACCGCCGCGGCAAGGCCAGCGCCCTCAAGCCCGCCGTGGACGCCGCTGTCGCCGACCGCCCCGCGGTCGAGAACGTCCTCGTCGTCCGCCGCACCGGCCAGGACGTCGAGTGGACCGACCGCGACGTGTGGTGGCACGACGTCGTGGAGTCCCAGAGCACCGAGCACACCCCCGAGGCGCACGACGCCGAGGACCCGCTGTACATCATGTACACCAGCGGCACCACGGCCAAGCCCAAGGGCATCCTGCACACCACGGGCGGGTACCTCACCCAGGTCTCCTACACCCACTGGGCCGTCTTCGACCTCAAGCCCGAGACCGACGTCTACTGGTGCGCCGCCGACATCGGCTGGGTCACCGGCCACTCCTACATCGTCTACGGCCCGCTCTCCAACGCGGCCACCACCGTGCTGTACGAGGGCACCCCGGACACCCCGCACCGGGGCCGCTTCTGGGAGATCATCGAGAAGTACAAGGTCACCATCGCCTACATGGCGCCCACGGCGATCCGCACCTTCATGAAGTGGGGAGACGACATCCCCGCCAAGTTCGACCTGTCCAGCCTGCGCGTCATCGGCTCGGTGGGCGAGCCCATCAACCCCGAGGCCTACGTCTGGTACCGCAGGAACATCGGCGGTGACCGCACCCCGGTCGTGGACACCTGGTGGCAGACCGAGACCGGCGCCGTCATGGTCAGCCCCCTGCCGGGCGTGACCTCCGGCAAGCCGGGCGCCGCCATGCGGGCCATCCCCGGCATCGTCGCCGACGTCGTGGACGAGCGGGGCGAGTCCGTCCCCGACGGCGAGGGCGGCTTCATCGTCATCCGCGAGCCGTGGCCGGCCATGCTCCGCGGGATCTGGGGGGACCCCGAGCGCTACAAGGACACCTACTGGTCGCGCTTCGAGGGCCTGTACTTCCCCGGTGACGGCGCCAAGAAGGACGCGGACGGCGACCTGTGGCTGCTGGGCCGCGTGGACGACGTCATGCTCGTCTCCGGCCACAACATCTCCACCACCGAGGTCGAGTCCGCGCTGGTCTCCCACCCGCGCGTGGCGGAGGCCGCGGTCGTCGGCGCCACCGACAAGGTCACCGGCCAGGCCATCGTCGGCTTCGTGATCCTGCGCGGCGGCGAGGAGGAGGTCCCCGAGGACCTGGTCCAGGAGCTGCGCAACCACGTCGGCACCTCGCTCGGCCCGATCGCCAAGCCCGCCCGCCTCCTGGCGGTGCCCGAGCTGCCCAAGACCCGCTCGGGCAAGATCATGCGGCGCCTGCTGCGCGACATCGCCGAGAACAGGGCCGTCGGCGACACCTCCACGCTCACCGACTCCTCGATCATGGAGGTCATCGCCAAGCAGCTGCCCTCCGCCAAGCAGGACGACTGAGCCGAGGGGCCCGCGCCGCGCGTGCGGGCCCCCGTCCACCGGTGAACGGCGCCTCGATCCGGGGCGCCGTTCGCTGTTCCCCCGCCTTCCCCGCGCTCCTCCGCCCCGGAAGCCCGTGGCCGCCGCGCCTGTCGCTCACCCGTGTGACGAAACGCGGCGGCGCCGTTGTGCGTGCCGTGAGAGACGTCCGAGACGGGGTATGTGCGAGGATGCGGAGGATCATCCGTGCGTTCTGACCGAGAGAAGGGAACCTCCACGATGGCGGAGAAGCCGGGTACCGGTGCACCTGGCGCCACCAGGGACACCGACCGTTCGATCACCGAACTGGTCTCAGACGCCACGGGCAACATCTCCCGTCTGGTCAGCCTGGAGATCAAGCTGGCCAAGCTGGAGGCCAAGGCCGACGCGGCCAAGATCGGCAAGGGCGTGGCCGGTTTCGCCGTGGTCGGGGTCCTCGCCCACATCTTCGTCATCCTCCTCTCGGTGACCGCGGCCTTCGTCCTGTACGAGGTCGCCGGACTCCCCGGCTGGGCCAGCTTCGGCATCGTCACCCTCGCCTACCTGCTGCTTGCCGCGGCCGTCGGGCTGTACGCGATCGCCACCCTCCGCAAGCGGGAGGGCCTCCAGCGCACCGCGCTGACCACCTCGCGCTTCGCCGGCATCCTGCGCGGCGACATCCGCCCGCCCTCGAACGCCGTCGAGACCGCCGACTCCGCCGAGGCGTCCGCTCCCGCGGCCCGGTAGGCCCGCGCGTTGTTGGACGACTCGGCCGCCTACGTCGACGGCCCCTGGACCCACAGGACCGTCAGCGCGGCGGGAGCCCGGTTCCACGTCGCCGAGGCCGGTGACGGGCCGCTGGTGCTCCTCCTCCACGGCTTCCCCCAGTTCTGGTGGGCCTGGCGCGCCCAGCTGACCGCGCTCGCCGACGCCGGCTACCGCGCGGTCGCCGCGGACCTGCGCGGCTACGGCGCCAGCGACAAGACCCCGCGCGGCTACGACCTCGTCACCCTCGCCCAGGACGCCGCCGGACTGGTCCGCGCCCTCGGCTCGCGGGACGCCGCTGTGGTCGGGCACGGCCTGGGCGGCCTCGTCGCCTGGACCATGGCCGCCTACCACCCCGGCACCGTGCGCGCCCTGGCCGCGGTGTCGTCGCCGCACCCGCTGCGCGCGGCCCGCGTCCTGGCCTCCGGCGGTCCCGGCGTCCGCCACATGCTCCGGGCGCAGCTGCCGATCCTTCCCGAGCACCGGCTCCTGAGCGACGGGTGCGTGCGCGTGGGCGAACTGCTCCGGGAGTGGTCGGGCCCCGGCTGGCCGGACACCGAGGCCGAGGAGCACTACCGCCGCGCCTTCGCCATCCCCAAGGTCTCCCACTGCTCCCTGGAGAGCCACCGCTGGATCTTCCGGTCGCGGTGGCGCACGGACGGCCTCCGCTACAACGCGCGGATGCGCCGCGCGCCCGTGCGCGTCCCGGTCCTCCAGCTCCACGGATCCCTCGACCCGGTGTGCCCGCCCGGACCGGCACGCGCCTCACGGGGCATGGCGGCGGGGGCCTACCGTTGGAGGCAGGTCCACGGCGCGGGGCACTTCCCGCACGAGGAACGACCGGAGGAGGTCTCCCAAGCGCTCGTCGAGTGGCTCGCGGAGGTCTCGGCGGGGAGGCGGACGGAGTCCTCGCAGGCGAGGGGAAACGGCGGTGAGGCACTGATGGCGACGGAGACCGCGGACGGGCACCGGGAGTCCGGGGGCCGCGGAGGCGGGCGGGACCGCAACGAGACCGGGCAGGCGCAGAACCAGCGCCCCCGGGACCGGTACGGGCGCCCGATGCCGCACGGAAGCGAGGGCGAGGTCGAGCGGGTCCCCGACGACGCCGAGTTCTCCGTGGAGGAAGGCCTGGAGGAGGCCCAGCGGCTGCTCGACGGGGGGTACGCCTTCACCGCCCACGAAGTCCTCGAAGCCGTGTGGAAGTCCGCGCCCGACCCGGAGCGGGAACTGTGGCGCGGCCTCGCCCAGACGGCCGTGGGGGTCACCCACGCGCAGCGCGGCAACATGGTCGGCGCGGCACGCCTGCTGAGGCGGGGCGCGGACCGCGTGGAGCCGTTCGGACCGGACGCCCCCCACGGGGTGGACGTGGCGGGGGTGGCGGCGTTCGCCCGCGCCCTGGCCGACGACCTCGACGCCGGACGCGCCCGTCCGGGCGACGGGATCGACCCCTCGGGGATGCGCCTGCTCGGCGGATAGCCGCCGGGGCACGCGTTCTCCGGCCGTTGGGGGCACGTCTGCGCGAAGCCCCGCCGCGGGCCGGCGACGGATCCCGCGGAGAGTCCCGTGGCACCAGCACTTCCTGTGACCAGTGAGGTCTGTGTGGCCTACGGGGCTCTTTCCCTTTTTGTACGCTTATGCACGCTTTAGCGTTAACATCGCATTACGGCATTATGCGATGTTATATAAGTTGAGTATCGCCGAAAAGGGCATTTATCCTTTTCCTGAGATCACCGGAAGATCACATCTTCGGATTTTCTTGAGGAATGGCGGGTTCGGCTCTCACCTTTCTTTGGCGCCGTGCGTAGACTCCCCGGATCACCGCCCGTGAACATGCGGCACGGGCGGTACGCACCACAACCAAAGGTGGCACCGCTTCGACCCCGCCAAGCGTGCCGTCGGGCCAGCTCAGGCTCCTTCCGGACGGCGGTACGTCCACGTCCGCGAGGACCGGCGCCCACAGGGCGAGCCGTTCCGCGCGTTCTCCGGTGGACGGGGCCGAAAAGGTCGTGCCCGTCTCAAGGAGGACGGATTGTCTGGGCTCAACCTAGCCGCTGAAGGCGGCATGGCCCTATCACTGGCAGGCACCGACTTCACCCTCGTCATCATCGTCATGGTGGTGGCCCTTCTGGCACTCGCCGTCGCGGGCGTGCTGGTACGTGAGGTCCTCGCCGCAGGGCAGGGCACAGAGCGAATGCAGGGCATCGCGCTCGCGGTGCAGGAAGGGGCGGCGGCCTACCTCAAACGGCAGTTCCGTACCCTCGCGGTCTTCGTCGTCCTCATCCCGCTCCTGCTGCTCCTGCTCCCCGCCGACTCGTGGGCCATCGCCATCGGCCGGTCGGTCTTCTTCGCCCTCGGCGCCCTGCTGTCGGCGGCGACCGGCTTCATCGGCATGTGGCTCGCCGTGCGCGGCAACGTCCGGGTCGCCGCCGCCGCACGGGGCGGTGACGACGCCTCCAACCGCACCGCCATGCGCATCGCCTTCCGTACCGGCGGCGTGGCGGGCATGATCACCGTCGGCCTCGGTCTGTTCGGCGCGGCCGTCGTCGTCCTCCTCTACCGGGGCGACGCCCCCATCGTCCTGGAGGGCTTCGGCTTCGGCGCGGCCCTCCTCGCCATGTTCATGCGTGTGGGCGGCGGCATCTTCACCAAGGCCGCCGACGTCGGCGCCGACCTCGTCGGCAAGGTCGAGCAGGGCATCCCCGAGGACGACCCCCGCAACGCGGCCACCATCGCCGACAACGTCGGCGACAACGTGGGTGACTGCGCCGGCATGGCCGCGGACCTGTTCGAGTCCTACGCGGTCGTGCTCGTCGCCTCGCTGATCCTCGGCCGCGTCGCGTTCGGCACCGAGGGACTGGTGTTCCCGCTCCTGGTCCCCATGATCGGCGTGCTCACCGCCATGGTCGGCATCTTCCTGGTCGCCCCCCGCGCCCGGGACAAGACGGCGATGTCGGCGATCAACCGCGGGTTCTTCATCTCCGCGGCGATCTCCGCCGTGCTCGTCGTCGGCACCGCCTTCTGGTACCTGCCCTCCAGCTTCGACCAGCTCTCCGGCGTCAGCCCGCAGGTCCTGGCCGAGATCGAGGAGGCCGGGACCAACCCGGACCCGAGGATCATCGCGGTCGTGGCGGTCCTCATCGGCCTCGTGCTCGCCGCCGCCATCCAGCTGCTCACCGGCTACTTCACCGAGACCGACCGGCGCCCCGTGCGCGAGATCGGCGACAGCTCCGAGACCGGCGCGGCGACCGTCATCCTCTCCGGCATCTCCGTCGGACTGGAGTCGGCCGTCTACTCCGCCCTCCTCATCGCCGGAGCGGTCTACGCCGCGTTCCTGCTCGGCGGCGGCTCCATCACCCTGAGCCTGTTCGCCGTCGCCCTCGCCGGAACCGGCCTGCTCACCACCGTCGGCATCATCGTGGCGATGGACACCTTCGGCCCCGTCGCCGACAACGCCCAGGGCATCGCGGAGATGTCCGGCGACGTGGAGGGCCGGGGCGCGGAGATCCTCACCGGGCTCGACGCCGTCGGCAACACCACCAAGGCCATCACCAAGGGCATCGCGATCGCGACCGCGGTCCTGGCCGCGACCGCGCTCTTCGGCGCCTTCCGCACCTCCGTGCAGGCCCAGCTCGGCGACGCCGACGAGGCGTTCTCGCTCTCGCTGGACCAGCCCGACGTGCTCGTCGGCGTCATCATCGGCGCCAGCGTGGTGTTCTTCTTCTCCGGGCTCGCCATCATGGCGGTCGGCCGGGCCGCGGGCCGCGTGGTCATGGAGGTGCGCGAGCAGTTCCGCACCCGCCCGGGGATCATGGACGGCACGGAGAAGCCCGAGTACGCGCGGGTGGTCGACATCTGCACCAAGGACTCGCTGCGGGAGCTGGTCACCCCCGGCCTGCTGGCCGTCCTCGCGCCGGTCGCGGTCGGCTTCGCCCTCGGCTACGCCCCGCTGGGCGCGTTCCTGGGCGGTGCCATCGCCGCCGGTGTGCTCATGGCCGTCTTCCTCTCCAACTCGGGCGGCGCCTGGGACAACGCCAAGAAGCTCGTCGAGGACGGCCACCACGGCGGCAAGGGCTCGGAGGCCCACGCCGCCACGGTCATCGGCGACACGGTCGGCGACCCCTTCAAGGACACCGCCGGCCCCGCCATCAACCCGCTGCTCAAGGTGATGAACCTCGTCGCCCTGATCGTCGCGCCCAGCGTGGTGATCTACGCCGACAACGTCGTCCTGCGGGCGGGGATCGCGGCGACGGCCGTCGCCGTGCTCGTCGGCGCGGTCCTGTGGTCCAAGCGCCGCGGGGGAGGGACCGAGACCGACCTCGCCGAGACCGGCGGCCGGTCCGCGCCCAAGGGCGCTCCCGAGACCGGCGGCGCGTCCCCGCGGGGGGAGGTCTCCCCGGCCGGGGACGGCGGCGCCGGTGAGGACACGGCCGACGACGGCGCGGACGACCACAAGGAGGAGGCCCGCGCCGGAGACGGGAAGTAGGGACGCACTGGATTTCCGCGGCCGCCCGGGTATCCCCCGGGCGGCCGCGCCCGTGTTCGGGCGGGGCCTAACCTGGGAGCACAGCCGAGCGAGCGAAGGGGTGGTTCCCGGTGTCCGGGATGAAGGGACTGTTCGTCATCGTGGGTGTCATGGTGGCGTTCATCGTGGCCCTCTCCGTCGTCGCGACGGCGGTGTCCCCGTGAGCGGCGCGCGGAGGCTGCTGCTGATGCGGCACGCCCAGGCCGAGAACGGGTTCGAGGACTTCGACCGCGGTCTCACCGACCGGGGCCGGAGCCAGGCCGAGGCGGTCGGCCGCCTGCTCGCCGAACGGGGGTACGTGCCCGACTACGTCATCTGCTCCGCGGCCAGGCGCACGCGGCAGACGCTGGACGGAGTGCTCGGGGCCATGGAACCGGGGACCCGTCCGGCGGTGGACTACTCCGAGGTGGCGTACTCGGCGGGGGTGGACACACTCCTGGAGCTGGTGAACCAGGTCGACCCCGACGCGAGGACGGTCCTGGTCGTCGCGCACAACCCGACGGTGGCCCAGCTGGCCGCGTCCTTCCTGGGGAACCCGGCGGCCTACCCGCCGGCCACCGTCGCGGCCGTCGAGCTGGAGGTGGAGTGGCTGTACGCCGCCCCGGGAACCGGCTCCGGCGCACTGCTGAACTAGTGTGACCCAGGACACGCCGCCTTCGAGTTGCCAGACCCCGGGGCCGCGGGTAATGTACTCCGAGTCGCCTCCGAACGGCCCAGGGCCGCGAGGGGCTGCGACACCCCTTCCGAGCGAAACGAACGCGAATATCCGCGGGCGTGCCGGATACCCCTTCTTCCTCTCGACTGAGCCGGTTCGAGCACTGCTCCGAATCA